>NZ_JARUWZ010000089.1:0-267 GCF_030433775.1 Erwinia sp. PsM31 | reverse complement strand
TCTGACGCCCGCCTTCATCGACGCCAAGGGAGCCACCATGAACAAGCGCCAGACACGCCTCTTCGCCATCGTCGCCACGGCCATCTCGGCCGCCGTGTTCCTCATCCTCACCTTCGACAGCCACCGCCAGTTCGACCGACTGACCAACGCCGAGTCCATCACGCCGGCCGTCACGCACGGCAAGAACGTCTGGCACAAGAACAACTGCATCAACTGCCACACCATCTTCGGCGAGGGCGCCTACTACGCGCCCGACCTCACGAAGAT
>NZ_JARUWZ010000088.1:0-269 GCF_030433775.1 Erwinia sp. PsM31 | reverse complement strand
AGTCTTGCGAGTCTGCGGATTGACTGCATAGCAGCCGGGGAAGGTAACAACGGTGCCGCGCGTGATCGTGCCGCCCAAGCCAACAACCGTGATAGCTGCGCCACTTTGCCCTGCGCCGCTGACGATGGTGCCGCCGACGTTCTGCGTGCCGTTCGTATGCACATCGACATTCTGATCCATCGCGATATTCAGGCCAAGCGAATCGACCATCATGCCGGACTCATACTGCTGCCCGACTTTGCTGCCGGGGTTGAACAGCCCTGCCAGGC
>NZ_JARUWZ010000087.1:0-287 GCF_030433775.1 Erwinia sp. PsM31 | reverse complement strand
TCTCTGAACGAGATGAACACCAACTTACAGCGTATCCGTGAACTGACTGTTCAGGCGAAAAACGGCACCAACAGCGCCGACGACATCGACTCAATCCAGAAAGAAGTTGACGCGCGTCTGTCTGAAATCAACCGTATCGGTAAAGCTTCTACCTTCAACGGCACGGCGATCTTTGATACGACCGGCAGCGTAAAAATCCAGGTTGGCGCCAACGACGCAACCGACGCTAACGTCATCAACATCGACCTGTCAGGCGCTGGCTTCCAGACTTCTGGCCTGGGCGCAAC
>NZ_JARUWZ010000086.1:0-288 GCF_030433775.1 Erwinia sp. PsM31 | reverse complement strand
TGGGGACCTCACCCTTACCAAGGGTGCGCTCTACCAACTGAGCCATATCAGCACGCTTATTACTTACAGTAAGCGGAATAGTCACGCTTAATGCTTAAATTGATGCCTGGCAGTTGATGAACCTTTGTTCACCCTACGGGCCGTTGCATCGCAACGTTCAAACTTCGCCTTACGGCTTGTTTGTCCTACTCTCTGAGAGTAGTGAACTGCCTCGTAATACCAGTTTACTGCTTAATTTGATGCCTGGCAGTTCCCTACTCTCGCATGGGGAGGCCCCACACTACCATC
>NZ_JARUWZ010000085.1:0-297 GCF_030433775.1 Erwinia sp. PsM31 | reverse complement strand
CTCCGTGTAAAGGAGATGCTCTACCAACTGAGCTAATCACCCACTTCGGTACTTCTTTTCGTGAAAGATAATCCTTCACGTTTTACATCAGATACCACTTAAAAGTGGTGGGTCGTGCAGGATGACTCGGCGTTCCTCGGCCTGCTGGCCCGTTGCTTAACGCAACGTTGTTTCGCTTCGCTCAACCGAACCTGCTGCAGGTTCACATCCTTCACGTTTTACAGCGGTTACCATCTTAATAATGGTGGGTCGTGCAGGATTCGAACCTGCGACCAATTGATTAAAAGTCAACTGCTC
>NZ_JARUWZ010000084.1:0-299 GCF_030433775.1 Erwinia sp. PsM31 | reverse complement strand
ACCTGCGACCAATTGATTAAAAGTCAACTGCTCTACCAACTGAGCTAACGACCCGCATCATGCGGTACTGCTTACTACTTAATTAGTGGTGGGTCGTGCAGGATGACTCGGCGTCCCTCGGCCTGTCGGCCCGTTGCTTAACGCAACGTTGTTTCGCTTCGCTTAACCGAACCTGCTGCAGGTTCAAATCCTTCACGCTTACCTTTTGTCACTACTTAATTAGTGGTGGGTCGTGCAGGATTCGAACCTGCGACCAATTGATTAAAAGTCAACTGCTCTACCAACTGAGCTAACGACCC
>NZ_JARUWZ010000083.1:0-300 GCF_030433775.1 Erwinia sp. PsM31 | reverse complement strand
CCTGCGACCAATTGATTAAAAGTCAACTGCTCTACCAACTGAGCTAACGACCCGCTGTGTACTGCCTGCCGCTTAATGTCTGTTTCTTGCATCAGATACCACTTAAAAAGTGGTGGGTCGTGCAGGATGACTCGGCGTCCCTCGGCCTGACGGCCCGTTGCTTATGGCAACGTTGTTTCGCTTTGCTCAACCGAACCTGCTGCAGGTTCACATCCTTCACGTCTTGCATCAGATACCACTTAAAAAGTGGTGGGTCGTGCAGGATTCGAACCTGCGACCAATTGATTAAAAGTCAACTGC
>NZ_JARUWZ010000082.1:0-300 GCF_030433775.1 Erwinia sp. PsM31 | reverse complement strand
TATGTCCCGTTCGTCGGTAACCCGCTTCAGCTCTTTCTGGAGACGGCGGATCTCGGCCTGAGCATCTGACTGTTCTTTATTAGTGGAAGAATCCGGACCGTACTTCTTTATCCATGCGTAAAGGCTGTGGGTAGTGATATCGAGACGTGTTGCAACGCTGGAAACAGAATGGCCACGATCGACAACCTGTTTGACTGCTTCAATTTTAAACTCTTCTGGATAACGCTTACCGCTCATGGGCACCTCTCTTTCAGCCATCTTAAATGACTCTGAGGTGTCTGTTAAACCCGTGGCGATTCA
>NZ_JARUWZ010000081.1:0-312 GCF_030433775.1 Erwinia sp. PsM31 | reverse complement strand
CGCCCGCCACGCCGCCTGACGCCCCCGCCAGCGCCGAACCGCCCGACGCCTGCGCCACCGCCGCGCCCAGCACCGCGTGCGCTGTCAGGTTGCCTCAACGTTAATCACCTCTTTGCCGTTTGCATCCGTGGTGGTGGTCGCTTTATGTATCAGCTCGATCGCCACACCGCAGAAGCGGCCACGGAAGATCCCGGAAGAGACATTTGAATGGCGACCGCTCTAAGGTAACTGACTGGTTATAAGGTAAAATCCCGGCTTGGCCGGGATCTTTATTAGTCATCATATTGAAGATTTATGTTTATTTTTCCGGCT
>NZ_JARUWZ010000080.1:0-332 GCF_030433775.1 Erwinia sp. PsM31 | reverse complement strand
TCGCCCTTGCCGTAAATCAGCATCGGATCCGATTCGCCCGCGATAACCGACTCGTCGATCACCACTTTTTCCACGTCGTCCATCGACGGCAGGTCGTACATCGTGTCCAGCAGCGCGCCCTCCACGATTGAGCGCAGCCCGCGCGCCCCGGTTTTGCGCGACATCGCCTTGCCCGCTATCGCCTTCAGCGCCTCTTCCCGGAACTCCAGCTCCACCCCTTCCAGGCTGAACAGCGCCTGATACTGCTTGGTCAGCGCGTTCTTCGGCTCGCACAGGATCTGGATCAGCGCTTCCTCGCTCAGCTCGGTCAGCGTCGCCACCACCGGCAGACG
>NZ_JARUWZ010000007.1:0-180344 GCF_030433775.1 Erwinia sp. PsM31 | reverse complement strand
GCACTTCAGGCACTTCAGGCACTTCAGGCACTTCAGGCACTTCAGGCACTTCAGGATGCTCCGTCAGCTCGTTATGCATAGAAAGATAAATATAATATTTTGCAAACAGGATATCACGTAGCGGACGGCTCAAAGCCATGACGGCCAGCCAGAGATCGTCTTTAGCCGCCGCATAATCCGCGCCCACAACCGCATCGTTAGCGGCAATCGCCAGCGAAGCGCTTTCCAGCCTCTCGGCCAGATCCGTCTCTGGGTTGTTGTTTAATTTTTCATTTTTCAGGCCGCTGGCCGTAATAACAAAATGATTGGTTTCACCAGTAGCATCGATTATGCCGGATACGGCGGGCGACAAACGTAAACGAGAAGGTTCACGATGGTAGATTTCAATCCGATCCCCGTAAGAGAAAGCGATTTCGTCGTGAGCAATAAGGCGATCGTTGCCCAGAAAAGTTCTTTTATAGATTTCTCTGTTGCTACCGTCGCGGATCGTAATCTGAGCATAGGTTTGATCCGGGAAATAAACGTGCGGACTGTTTCCACCCGCATTAATGCTGAGCAGGCCTTTGCTGTGGTCCAGCTCGACGCTGGCAAAACTGGCATCGCCCAGCCCCAGCAGGTTAAATACCTGATTAAGTAACGGTGAGGCTATTTTACGCTGGTAATGAATAACCTGCGCTGACTGCCCGGTTTTAACGTTCAGATAGCCTGGCTGCACAGCATACTTTTGGCTTTTACCGGTGGGTAAATGCAGCGTGTAAACGCCAACAGGCAGATCCTCAAGCAGCACTTCCTGCCGGTTAATTTTTACCTGCCGTACGACCGTTGCGCCGTCAAGCAGCGTCAGGGTCTCATTTTCAATCTGACGGAAGTCATCGATATCCAGCGTCAGATTGACGCTGCCGGTCAGGCCGGTTATTTTCAGTTGCTGAACATCCACCAGCGCCAGCGGACTACGCAAATTCAGCTGCTGCTGCAACGCCGCCAGTCGTCCCTCTTCTACCAGCTGATTTAACGGATAAACCGCCTTACCCTGGCAAAACAGATTATTGTCGCGCTGCTGGCGAGTGAGTGGCGCGCCAACCAGCTGCATAAAAGGCGTAACGTCAATTTTGGCGCCCGCTTCGGCAAAGCTGACAGAAAGCATATCCAGCAGCGAATGTTCTTCAGCAATAAAGCCGTCGCGGTTACTGAGCAGACGGTACTGCTGATTAAAGTAGGTAAAGGCTTCCATGCCCGCCTTGTTGACCATCTGCATCATAAAGTAGAGTTTCGAGCGCAGATCCCACTGATTCACTGGCGTGCCGTTACGCACAAAATCATTGATAACTTTTTCCACCGCAGCCTGTCTGCCATAGTCGTACAGCCAGCCTTCCTGATATTGCCTGTCGCCCATTGTAAGATGCTGGTAGCAGGCACAGTGAATATTGTTCCAGACCTCGCGCACGTCGATAAATCTGTCCGACATGAATTTGCCTTCATAACCATGGGCAATTTCGTGCAGGCAGCCCCAGCCGGGCTCTTTGCTGAACAGCCAGAAGTCGCTAACGGTCGGGCTGGTTTCGGCGGTCCAGCGATCGCTGTAATAAGCCGCGCCCGGGCCGCTTTTGTCCGCCTTGATAAAGTAGCGGTTGCGGATATTCCTGTCGGTAATAACAGGCGTCTGGAAAGAAAGGCCAAGCAGCGTGTTATAAAAATTAAAGATATTGCTGTAGCCTTCGATTAAACGGTCGATGCTATTTTGCGCGTGGAGCGTACGCAGTTTTTGTTTATCGGCTGCCGGAATTAAAATATTCACAAACTCGCTGCTGATTAATGCAAACTCAGCGTTCTGGCTGTCCCACAGCTGAAAGAAAGCGCTTTCGCTGCCGCCTTGCTCATAGACAGGCAGCGTGTTAGCCCTGTCGTCATATTCATATTCCACAACGGCAGTGGAAAGATCGTAAGGGGTATCAATAAAAGGCACAGAGGCCGCGCCGGCACTTAACTTCACCCAGGCGGAGCCAAAGCTGACAGAAGCTTCAGTTTGATCATCATTATTCAGTAAACGCAGCGTCAATGAGCCGTTATTGGGCGATAGCTGGCGGACTTTGATCGCCTGCCCTGCAGACAGGATAATTCCCAGATGCTGACGGTCATGATTAATTCCCTTACTCAGACCGGCCGCATCCATCCATACCGGCCTTTCCAGGGAATATATGTTTTTTACTTTACTCAGGGTTGCCATGATTATTTTCTCTTCAGGGGTTATGTCCAAAGAAAGATATCAGGCAAGCGTTATCGCCAGGCGGCAATTATTGATAACAGGTCAGCATTAAATGAAGGAGGTGGCTATACATTTAACTAATTAAAGGGTAAACGCCATGAAAAAAAGAATAGAAAAATATAATTACCCTGCTGGCTTAACAATAAAAGGTGACGCTCTTAACCCTGTCGCTAAATAATTTATTTTTTTAATAGTGAAATAATGGTTATTTAACAGGGTACTCTGTGGCAAAAATAGCAGAACGAAAAGGTACGTTGGGCAGGTCTTCCGCCTATTTATTTAGTAAAGAGAGAATGCGACAGCAGCCGGGCCGCCGTCGCGTTTCTGTGTCCTATACAATAGCGGAAAGCTTAAACACGCTGACGCTACGCAGCAGATTTTCAGCCTGCTGCTGCAGGGACTGCGCCGCTACGGTCGATTCCTGCGACAATGAGGCGTTCTGCTGAGTGGCATCATCCATTTGCGTTACCGCGAGGTTAACCTGATCGATACCGACGCTTTGCTCATTACTTGCCAGCGAGATCTCTGCCACCAGCGAGCTGACGCGGTGCACGTTTTCCACAATATTTTCCATCGCCTGACCCGCGCGTTCGACCAGCGCGTTACCCGTATTGATACGGCTGACCGAGCTGTCAATTAAGGTTTTAATATCCCTGGCGGCAGCGGCAGAACGTTGCGACAGCGCCCGCACTTCAGCGGCCACCACGGCAAAGCCCCGCCCTTCGCTTCCTGCCCTTGCGGCTTCAACGGCGGCGTTCAGCGCCAGAATATTGGTCTGGAAGGCGATGCCATCAATCAGGCTGATAATATTGCTAATTTGGCTGGAAAAATGCTGAATCTCGCCCATCGTATGTACTACTTCCTTCACCACGCTGCCGCCCAGCTGCGCGGCTGACGTGGCATCCTGAGCGATATCGCTGGCATGACGTGCATTGTCAGCATTTTTTCTGACTACGGATGTTAACTGCTCCATCGAGGCCGCCGTTTCTTCCAGCGCGCTGGCCTGTGCCTCATTACGACCGGAGAGATCCTGACTGCCCAGGGCAATCTGTGACGAAGCCGAGGCGATAGTTTCCGTGCCGTCACGCACGTCGGAAACGATACGCGTAAGATTGGTGTTCATCTCTTTCAGCGCGGCCATGAGCGAGGCCGTTTCATCACGGCCTTTCACCACGATTTGCGTCTGCAGATCGCCGGCCGCCACCGTCTGGGCGATTTTTACTGCCTGCGCCAGCGGCTGGGTGATGCTGCGTACCAGCCACCAGGTAATGATGCAGCCGGTCAACAGCGCTAACAGCATCGACAAGGCCAGGATCAGTCTGGTGTGCTGATAACTTTGCTGATTAGCAGCGGCGATCTGCTTATGTAAGCTTTGCGTGTGCGTCAGCACGTTGGCTACCACTTCGTCGATCATTTTCGTCGGCAGACGATCGACGCCGGTGACCAGACGATCGACGCGCTGCGCGCTGTCGGCATCACCCTGCTGGTAAGCCTGTAGCGCGCTGAGATAGCGCTCTTGCAGCTCGCCATGAAGCTTACGCGTCTCCCGCGCTTCACGGTTATCCATGCCTACCGTCGGCATCGTTTCGATCAGCGTGGCAAGCAGCTGCTGAGTCTTGTCGCCCTGTTCAATAAAAGCCGTCCTGTACTTAGCAAAAGCCTCCGGACTCTGACCGCCGCGCAGCAGCGTATTTTTCCACTCCTGTACCTGAATCTTAAACTGCACTTGTGCATTTCGCGCGGTGTCGATAACCCGCTCAATCTGCATTTCCTGCTGCATGATCTGACTGCTTTGCTCAAGCGCGTTTTCGTTGATAGCGAGGCCGCGCAGGCCGATAAATAGCGTGGCGCAAAGCAATACTGCGGCCAGCAGGCCTAAACGCACGCCGATCTTATAATTAGAGAGTTTCATTTGATGCCCTGGTAGATGAAGCGGAAGCAATTTTCCGGTTCTTCAGGAGAAGTTATCGGCAGAAGAATAAAGAAGCTTTATAGCGGAGACTGGCCCCGAACGGGGCCAGTAAAGCAGCTTAAATCAGGCGGGCGTGGCGCAGTTCGCTTTTCAGATAGGCGTAAAACACCGGCGCGGCAACCACGCCCGCCAGGCCAAAGGCGGATTCAAACACCAGCATCGCCAGCAGGATTTCCCAGGTTTTGGCGTTGATACGGGTGCCAAAGATACGGGCATTAATGAAGTATTCCAGCTTGTGCACCAGAATCAGGAAAATCAGCGCGATCAGCGCTGCCTGCAAAGAGATGGAAAGCCCAATCAAAACAATAACCGTGTTGGAGATCAGATTGCCGATCACCGGCAGCATTCCGGCAATAAAGGTCAGGACGATAACGGTTTTGGCAAACGGAAAGTGCAGCCCGAACAGCGGCAGCACGCCGAACAGAAAGCCACAGGTCAGCAGCGTGTTGACCAGCGAGACTTTGATTTGTGCGAAAACCACATCGTGAAAAGAAGCCGCAAGCAGCGTCAGACGTTTTAGCATTGCCTGGGTTAGCGGCGCGTTGCTGGTATCGCTGCCGCTGATGCGCAGCGAGATAATCGCGCCCAGCAGCATTCCGATAAGCATAGTGGCAAAGGTGTGCGCGGCGGTACGGCCCAGCGTTTGCACCACAACCAGATGCTCGCGCAGCCAGGCCATAACCTGATGCTGCAGTTCATCGATATCTGCGGGCAGATAGCGCGTGACCACCGGCGACAGCGTATCCTGCGCATCTTCAAGCAGCTTGCTGGCGGCGGCATGGAAAGCCGCCGGACTGTGGAAGTCGTGCAGCAGAAAGCCAATCAGTTTGGTGATACCGCCCGCCAGCGCTAACAGCACCACCACGGTAAGAAAGAAAATGGTGATCCAACGCGCCAGCGGCCCTTTGACCAGCCTCTCTATCCAGGGCGTCAGCGCCAGAATGGTTTCGTAAACGATAAATCCGGCCAGAAAACACGGCAGCAGGCGTAAAGGAAAAATCATCAGCAGCGCGATAAAGACCAGCAGATAGCTGGCGGCTTCGCAAAGCTGGCGTTTGGTGAGGTTCCGTATCTCCATAGGGATTCCTGTCTGTCTGAAGTCAAAAAGCATTACAATTCAGACAGTATACAATCCTCCGCGTTTTTTCAGGCCTGTTTTGATTTGGTCGAACCTATATTTATGCACTGCGGCAGGAGAACGAAACGGAGGCGGGACGGAAAAGTTAGTTTTGCCCTGGTCGAACTGATATTTATGCGATGCGGCGAGGAACGAAACGGAGGCGGAACGGAAAAGTCAAAGCGGGCCGCTACGCCCGCCATTGAAAAGCAATCAGGCGCTGATCTGCACCTGACGACGCCATGCGCCCGGCGACTGGCCGAACTGACGTTTGAAGCTGCGGTTAAAAGATTGCTGGGAATCGAAACCGAATGAAATCGCCACGTCCAGAATAGGCTCGCCGCCTTTAGCCAGGCGCTCGGCGGATTTTTTCAGACGACGCGCGCGGATATATTCGCCTAAAGCGTGGCCGGTATGCTGCTTAAACATACGCTGCAGATGCCATTTGGAGTAGCCTGCCCGGCGGGCCACGGTATCCAAATCCATCTTGCCTTCAATATGCGTGTCGATCCACATTACCAGGTCGCTGATAAAATCATCATGGCTCATTGTCTTCCCCTTAGAATTATAACCTGTTTTTGCTGTTGACCTCCGCCGCCGGGCGGGGTAAAAGGTAACTGTCATTAGTGCATTTAGTAACGGTAAAACAGACGCGCGCTTAATGCAAGTATAATTGTTGCATTAAATGCGATCGCGAAGCGGCAAAAAGAGAGCGCACAACAAGCGGCGTAGTGCGTAAAGATTACGGCAGCCGTGGCGGCCCGACAGGATTTAAGACAATAAAAAAGCCGGGCATTGTCAGTGCCCGGCCATATTCAGGGTTATCTTGCCCTTCAGGTTTCAGCATTTTCACGGGTTTTCATCGCCTCGCAGCTGCCTTCGGGATAGCGGCGGTCGCGCTCATAGATTTCCCGTAGCGCGTCGGCAACCGTCCGCTTCGCCAGCACGTTGAGCGACGCCTGCTCGGCCTCGTGAGCCAGCTCTTTAAAGAACCAGCAGGTGTTGGCGCTAACCAGACAACGCGCCGGCACTTCCGGGCGGCCTGCCAGCAGCGGTTTATCCTCCAGCACGGAAGTATAGATATCGCAAAGCGTAATCTCCTCCGCCGGACGCCCCAGCCGGATAGTTCCGGTACGGCCCAGCGTAGAGACGATAATGCCATCGCGGGTCAGCGGCACCATCATTTTACGGACAAAACTGGGGTTGGCCTCAAGGCCCATTGCCAGAATTTTGCTGGTGCTGCGTTTACCTTCCCGCTCCGCCTGGGCTATGCAGAGCACCATTTGTAAAGCTGTAGGAAAACGAATATCAAGCATGTTCAGATCCTTGCTTTTAGCTGTGCCTCACCGTATCGGCGGTGATCTAAAAAAGCATTAAAATCAATCAACTAATAAAGATGATAGTAAATTAATATACCAAATAGTGTTGCACTTTAGAAGAAAGCCGTTAAGCAGTTCCTGCTATTTACGCTATAACCCTGAATAACAGAGGGATTATTCCCTCTGTTTTGACAAGAAAGTTATCTGTTTTCCTGCAAATAGCGATAGATGACCGACAGATCTTTTTCGCCATAGCCTGCATCCACGGCCTGCTGCCACAGTTCGGCGATGGTGGTTAATCCCGGCAGACGGCTTTCTTTTGCCGCCGCCAGCGCCAGGCGAGCATCTTTTAACGCCCAGGTCAGGTGCATTTGCGGTTCATAGCTGCCCTCTTTGATCATGCCCAGTTTCGCTTTGGCATAGGGAACCGCCAGCGGCCCGCCGTCCAGTACGTCCCAGAATTCATCCGGTGTAAAGCCAAACTCTTCCGCCATTTGGGTACTTTCCGCCAGCCCCTGCACCATAGAAATAAGCCAGGCGTTGACCACCAGCTTCATGCGCGACGCCGCGCCCGCCGCCCCCAACCACTTCACGCCTTTTGAGATGGCGGCAAAAACCGGCTCGACGGCCTGCGCTTTCTCCCGGTCGCCGCTGGCCAACACCAGTATTTGCGCGTTTTCTGCAGGTGCTTTAGTGCCCGAAACGGGCGCATCCAGAAAAATCACGTCCGGACGCTTCTCGTGCAGGGTTGCGAGCAGCTTTTCCGTCGCCTCTACGCCAATCGTGCCCATTTGCACCAGGATCGCGCCCTGTTTCAGGCCCGACAGCGTTTTTTGCAGCACTTCCTCGGTGATTTCCGCATTCGCCAACATGCTGATGACCACGTCGGCCTCTTTCACCGCCTGTTCCGGCGTTTCCGCCAGCCGCAGGCCGGCGCTTTGCAAATCTTCACCGCGCGCGCTGGTACGGTTCCAGCCGCTGGTGACAAAGCCGTTTTTCAGCAGGTTCGCGGCAAAAGCGTGCCCCATCGCGCCCAATCCCAATACGGCTACAGCGGAACGTTGATTCATTACAGACTCCTTATCGTAAGCGATAAATAACGGTATTCTCTTTCCAGGGTAGCGCAACCCCGTGCGAAATGCTGATTTTCCCGCAGCGGTTATGTAAGAAGGTGTTCCCTGCCTGGCGCATCCCGTAATTGTGGCTATACTCACCGGTCGACAGATTTTTCGCCGTTAAATCAAGAAACAAGGGTGAAAAGCGGTGAATGACCTTCGCCACGCGCCGATTATGCTGATTTACATAAAAATGGCGTTTTTCAATGTCATCTGTCGCACAAATCAAACACAATATGGACACTTTTCTGTTTTCGCGTAACGCGGAACTCACTTATCAACAAGTCGTTAAACCTGATGCAATCAATAACCGTTTCTCGTAAGACCGCATGGCTGCGCGTCATTATGCTGGCCATCGCCGCATTTATTTTTAACACCACCGAGTTCGCGCCGGTTGGCCTGCTTTCCGATATCGCCAGCAGCTTCGCCATGCAGACCGCCCAGGTCGGCCTGATGCTGACGATTTATGCCTGGGTGGTGGCGCTGATGTCGCTGCCGATGATGCTGCTCACGCGGCAAATCGAACGACGTTTTCTGCTCATTGCCATCTTCCTGCTCTTTATCGCCAGCCATGCGCTTTCGGCGTTCGCGTGGAGCTTCAACGTGCTGGTGGTTTCGCGCATTGGCATCGCGCTGTCACATGCTATTTTCTGGTCAATTACCGCCTCGCTGGCTATTCGCGTGGCGCCAGCCGGCAAGAAAACCCAGGCACTGAGTATGCTGGCGACCGGTACGGCGCTGGCTATGGTGCTGGGCCTGCCGATTGGCCGCGTCATCGGACAGTATCTTGGCTGGCGTATCACTTTTGGCGTAATCGGCGTGGTGGCGCTGATGACTATGCTAACCCTGGCGAAACTGCTGCCGAAGCTACCAAGCGAACATACCGGCTCGCTAAAAAGCGTGCCGATGCTGTTCCGTCGCCCTGCCCTGGTCTCGCTGTACCTGCTGATCGTGCTGATTGTTACGGCGCACTATACGGCCTATAGCTATATCGAACCCTTTATTCAGGCCGTGGCGCAGATGGGCGGCAATTTCACCACCTTCCTGCTGCTGATTTTCGGCGCGGCGGGCATTATCGGTAGCGTGCTGTTCAGCGCGTTGGGCAACAAGTTTCCGGCGACGTTTCTGCTGGGCGCGATTACGCTGGTGTCGGTCTGTATGCTCGCGCTGTTAATCGCGGCAACGCATACCGTGGCGATCTCGACGCTGTGTGTTATCTGGGGGCTGTCGATGATGATTATCGGCCTGGCGGTTCAGGTCAGAGTTCTGACGCTGGCGCCGGACGCCACCGACGTGGCGATGTCGCTGATGTCGGGCATCTATAATCTGGGCATTGGCGGCGGCGCGCTGCTGGGCAATCAGGTGAGCCTGCATTTGGGCATGGCGCATATCGGCTATGCCGGCGGCGCAATCGGCCTCTTTTCGCTGGCCTGGTGCGCCTGGAGTATGAAACGCTATCCGCAGCTGCGGATTAACGGTTAATCAACATTTCGATTAACCGTCAGCTGTTTCCCTGGCCTGTGCATTTCCTGAACGTCAGATTTGCCCAGGAAAGCGGATTATCTTACCGTCGCCTTCCGTGGACTGAAGCAGGATGGCTTCAGTCCGCAAAGCGTGGCTGGGGGAAAATGGGATCAGGGATCTGCGCGCCACCTCCATCCTCTACCGGGGGAGGTAATTCATTGCCAGGTATTTGCTCACCAGGCGGGGTAAATTCAGGGCGATTCTCCACCATAACAAGGGAAATATCCAGGGTAGGACTGTCATGGCTGGTCACAATAGTCGGCTGAATAAATACTCTGTGCTTTCTGGTTGGAGAAACAAAACTGTAGACGCAGTTTGTGGCTGAGCCGGTTGTGCTATAGGCAGGATCGCGCTGAATCAATGCAGGACCGGATTGCATAACACGGCTGACTTTGATGGAGTTGCCAGCGCCATAATCTGAAAAATAAAGTACCAAATCAATAGCTTCACCATTGCCTTCAACAATGCGAATAAACAGCTCGGGTTCGGCAGGTCGGAATGAGCTAAATGCCAGAGGGATTACCGCTGTTTCACCATCAAGAACAATCCCGTTATCCATCCTCATCGAATTACTGTATTTCCTGCGCAGGATAAACATATTTTTCCCGGTCAGGTTTTTCATACTTACCGTAAGGTAAGTTCTGCTGTCCGTGCGGGTAGAAATACTGGAATAAATATCTTTAGCCGTTGACAACAGGCCAATCAGAGAACTTATAGCAGCAAAGGATTTCGTCTGAACCTGCGTTTTGGCACGGTACTTATGCAGGCATACCCGAAGGAAGTTTCTTATAGCCGCTTCGCTCCATACGCCTGTGCCGGGATTGTCTAACTGTCTGACAGGATCGCCAGAACGTTTTGCAGAGGGAGTGAAGACAAGCGTGGTCGAACCGGTCGCATTGCGTTCGTTAATTGTCGCTGCTCTGACATCGTTATAGGCCATCCCGAAAGAAGGCTCTCTGCTGTTCTCGGTACCCCGATAAGTCATATAGGTCATCACGTTATCGTTGCCACGGGGGTCAAGGCCTGAAGCATAAACAGGTTCCAGCGTTTCATTATTAACGGTGACGTCCCAGATGAATAACTTGCTAAACCTGTGAGAATAAAAATTAATTCTTAACATAGGGATTTCATGGATACTGGGGTAAGACTCCAGGCCGGTGAAATTCACATCTGCGCTAATAACCAGAAAGCTAAGGTGGAAGACGGCATTGCCATTATTGATCCCATAGGCCGTAGGCCGGTAGCTAAACTCAAACTCCCCTTCATCGCCAGGAAAAAGTACGCCAGGCGTACGACTAAAACGTGCTTCACCTTGAGGATTTGCCGATGCCCTGGTGTATTCCGGGCAAAGAATACATAAAGAGTTATTTTTAATTCTGATCTTCTCAACATTTCTTGAAGGCTGTGCCGCCGGGAAGTTGGCAAGTACCGCGCCCGTAGAAAGCCCTGCGGATAGCGTATCGATAATGCCTTGAGCAGCGTTATAATTTAATAAAACAGGATTATTTTTAACATATTCAAATCCATCATCGATATCATGAGCAGCCTCAAGATCGGTTAACGTGTGAAGTTTCATACATAGCCTCTTTGATCAGTACGCCAGAAATAAGGACGCCGCGATCGTATGCCGATGCCTGAAAGTTCACAATTTCAATTAATAACGGAGCGTGCTTAAAAAATGATGGGCTCTTTGTATTTCAAAATATATTCTCAGAACCCGTAATAATCTGTTGATAAACCTATGCTCAGCCATCGGTTCGCTATAAATCTGGTGAATAGCCGCAGGCTTTTAAGTGTGTCATCCAACTCGTAAAAAAAGCCTGATAATAATTATCAGGCTTTTTTAGCATTAACCGGTTAAGTCAGCCGGGCTTATGCCAGGTAGAATACCGGCTTAAGCTCTTCGCTGACCGGGCTGAAATCCGGGTTTGACGGCATCAGTTCACACATCGACCGCCACCAGCGCTGGCACACTTCCGTGCTGGCGACCGCGTTCCAGCGCGCTTCCGATTCGATCTCCACCACTGCAAACAGCAGATGGCGCGACTCGTCCAGAAAGATGCTGTAATGATGCGCGCCGTGCGCTTTCAGCGTCTGCGCCAGTTCTGGCCAGATGGGATTATGCCGCTGCTCGTACTCCTGATGCTTATCAGGATGCACCTGCATCACAAAAGCCTTACGCAACATGCGGATGCCTTGCTTCCAGCGCGGCGCGCCATGGCTGCACATTGAACCGTTCACCCAGCGCGACCAGCTGTTCCGTGGTAATGCTCTGGCGCATTCCGCCCATCGACAGCACTTTTACCACCACCTCGGAAGATTTCTCCGCCGTGTCGATCAGGCCAAAGGTTTCGTCCAGCGTCGGGCCTGCGCCGAAAATGCCGTGGAACGGCCACATCACCAGGCTGTGCGACGCCATCTGCTCCGCGGTTTTTTCGCCGATGCCGTCGGTGCCCGGCACCATCCACGGCACGATGCCCACGCCGTCCGGGAACACCACCAGACATTCGGTGCTGCCTTCCCACAGCAGGCGGGTAAACAGCGCGGAGTCCAGCTCCACCACATAGCTCAGCGACATAAAGTTAGTGGCATGGCAGTGCATGATGACGCGATCGGCGCCGTTGGTCACTTTCATGCGCACGCTGTGCGACTGGAAATGGGAGGCCAGCTCGGAAGTGGGCAGGCCGCCGTTGCTCAATCCCCAATAAATGCTGTAGGCGCGGCCGTCTTCGCTGACGCGCAGCAGCACCAGGCAGTCCGCCGGATCCAGCTGCACGTTGCGGAAAAATTTGCCGGAGCCGGTGACGATAAACCAGCAGTTTGCCAGTTCCGGTACGGGCTGCGTCAGTTCAACCGTGCGCGGCTCACGGTAGAAATCCTGAGCAAACGGCCGGACTTCTTCATCAAGTAAGCGGTAGCTGACATTGCCGCCGTTGCGTTCATCCCACCCTTTTAACCACATATCCGTAGTGGCTTTTACCATTCCCTGGACGAACCATGAAGTCAGAATGTGTTGCATGTTGCATCCTTAACGTTTGCTGAGAGTTTGTTGTTCATAATGGCGAACGCTGTCAAGCCAGCCTGCGCCCGCCGGGACGTCGTGACGTACGCAGTACGCTTCCCACACCGCCTGCCACGGCAGCGATTTTTGTTCTTCCAGCAGGGCCAGACGCGCGGTGTAGTCGCCTTCCAGCTCCAGCTTTTTCAGTTTGTCCACCGGCTCCAGCAGCGCCCGCAGCAGCGCTTTTTTGGCGTTGCGCGTGCCGATAACCCAGGCGGCGATACGGTTGATGGAGGCGTCAAAGAAGTCGAGACCAATATGCACCTTGTCAAACAGGCGCTGACGCACGATTTCATGCGCGATGGCCTGGGTTTCGTCATCCAGCAGCACCACGTGATCGCTGTCCCAGCGCACCGGGCGGCTGACGTGCAGCAGCAGACGCGGCACGTAGAGCATGGCAGTTGAGATCTTGTCGGAGATAACTTCAGTCGGATGAAAATGACCGGCATCCAGCGTCAGCGCCGTCTGGCGGCTGGCGGCATAGCCCAGGCAGAATTCGTTTGAGCCAACGGTATAGCTTTCCGCGCCGATGCCGAAAAGTTTGCTCTCTACCGCATCGATATGGTGCGCCGGATCCAGCTTCTCGCTGATGATCTCGTCAAGCGAGTTCGCCAGGCGTTCGCGCGGCGCAAAGCGATCGATGGGCAGATCTTTCATGCCGTCCGGGATCCAGATATTCATAATCGACGGCGTGCCCAGCTGTTCGCCAAACGCGGCCGAAATTTTGCGGCTGGCTTTACAGTGTTCGATCCAGAATTCACGGATCTCTTTATTGGCGCTGGCCAGCGTAAAGCCGTTTTCGCTCAGCGGATGCGAAAAGCAGGACGGGTTGAAATCCAGACCCAGGCCGTTGGTTTTTGCCCATTCCACCCAGTTGGCAAAGTGCTGCGGTTTGATTTCGTTGCGTTCGACCCGGCTGTCGCTTTCCAGATAAATGGCGTGCAGGTTCAGCCTTTTGGGGCCAGGGATCAGCGACATCGCCTGTTCCAGATCGGCGCGAAGTTCGACCGCCGTTCTGGCTCTTCCCGGATAGTTGCCGGTCGCCTGAATGCCGCCGGTTAACGCGCCCTGAGGATTTTCAAAACCGCGGACGTCATCGCCCTGCCAGCAGTGCATTGAGATCGGCAGCTGATCCAGCTGCTTCAGTGCGGCGTCAACGTCCACGCCTTGCTCGGCAAAGCGTGATTTTGCCAGTTCAAACGCCTGCTCAATTGCTTGGGTCATACGCATAGCTCCTTAACCGAATGTGTCAGTGACTGAAAAAGCGCCCAGCTGCGGCTGTAAGCGTCACTGGCCTGTGGAATAAAAGTGTTCAGCGGGAAATTTTGGGTGACCAGCTGGCGGAAATGGGTGACATCCCTGACGCTGCCGTGGGCGATCAGCTGGCTGCCGATATTGCCAAGCGTGGAGGCTTCGACCGGCCCGGCAACCACCGGAATACCGCAGGCGTTGGCACAAAGCTGATTCAGCAGCGGATTCTGACAGCCGCCGCCAACGATGTGCAGCTGGCTGAAAGGCGCGCCCCGTACGGCGGCAAGCTCTTCCAGCACGAAGCGGTAATAGAGCGCCAGACTGTCAAAAATACAGCGAGCCAGCGCGGCGGCCGTGGCAGGCGTCGGCATCCCCTGTCCGGCGCAGGCGTCCTGAATTTCGCGCACCATATTGACCGGATTGATAAAGCGTTCATCGTTGGGGTTAATAAGCGACCGGCAGGCAGGCTGCGCTTCTGCTTCCCGCACCAGCGCCGGCAGATCGTCGATAGCCAGTTCGCGGCAGACGCGCTGCAGCAGCCAAAGGCCCATAATATTTTTCAGCACGCGGTAGCGCCCTTCCGCGCCGCCCTCGTTGGTAATGTTGGCGGCCAGCGCGGCGGCATCGTTATAAGGTTGCAGGCTTTCAAAGCCCATCAGCGACCAGGTGCCGGAGCTGAGCCAGGCGACGTTGTCCGTGGTGAGCGGCGCCGCCAGCACGGCGCTGGCCGTATCGTGCGTAGCGACGGCGATGACCGGGACGGATAAGCCGGTGCTGGCCTTCCAGTCGCCAATTTTTACGCCGGGCGCGGTGGGCTTGCCGAACCAGGCGGGATTGGCACCCGTCCATTCCAGCAGCGCATTATCCCACTCGCCGCTCTGGCTATTCAGCAGCTGCGTGGTGGTGGCGTTGGTGTATTCCCAGTTAAGCTTGCCGGTCAGGCGATAGTGGAAATAGTCCGGGATCAGCAAAGCGTGACGCACGTCATTGAGCCATTCCGGCTGGCTCTCGCACAGCGCACGCAGCTGATAAAGGGTGTTGAAAGGCAGGAACTGGATTGCGGTGCGCTGGTAGATGGCTTGCCGTCCCAAATCGGCGCAGGCCTTCTGCATTACGCCCCAGGTCCGGTCGTCACGATAGGAAACCGGCAGCCCAATCCGCTCACCCTGCTTATTCAGCAGCACGTAATCCACGCCCCAGGTATCAATACCGATACTGTCCGGCGCAATGCCCTGCTGAATCAGCTTGTCCAGCGAAGCAAGGATAAATTTTTCCAGTGCATCCACATCCCAGCATTGCCGCTCTTCCCTGACGACCAGGCTATTGACGCAGCGGGCGACCTCTTCCAGCGCCAGCTTGCCGCTTTGCAGATCAAAGCGGCCCAGCATCACGCGTCCGCTGGAGGCGCCCATGTCGATGGCAACACAATTTTGTAGGCTCATGGCGATGGCTTCCTGTCTGTTTAGTGCCCCCTAGTCTAAAAGCCGCTGCTTTTGGCACCTTCCTGCCAGTGCCAGGCGTGATCCCTCGCTGGCAACAGGGCAAAGGTGAACGTGAAGCAGCTCACATTTCCTGCTGAGGCGCCGGCAAATTAACGGTGTGACGCGACGCGCACTTCCCAACTTGCCTGCGCACTTTCTTGAAAAACAAGCGGATTTGCCGATGTTTCCGGTCAAAAAATCAAGGCAGCAACGCAGGCGGCGGCGGTAAACTGACCCCAGAGTCGACCCAGGAGATGCACCATGACCCTACTACATAGCGTGGACTTTTTTCCCGGCGGCGGCCTGCCCGTTGCCATTGAACCTCGTATGCCGCAGAGCGCCTTTCCTGAACATCACCACGAGGATTTTCACGAAATTGTGCTGGTTGAACAGGGTGCGGGCGTGCACGTGTTCAACGGCGAACCCCGTACGCTTTGCGGCGGATGCGTTTGCTTTGTGCGCGATCATGATCGCCATCTTTATGAAAAAACGGATCGTCTGATCCTGACCAACGTGCTTTATCGTGGGCCGGAGGCGTTTCGCTTTATTACCAACTTCCAGCATCTTTTACCTCAGGAAAAAGAAGGACATTACCCCTCGCACTGGCGTATCAGCGGCCGGGTGATGGAACAGGCGAAAACGCTGATTAAAGAACTGGGCGCGCCGGTAGATCCGAAACAGCCCGAAGCGAGGGCCGAGCAGGAGCTGCGCTTTATGCAGCTGCTGGTGCTGTTGCGGCGCGGATGCAGCGAGCAGCCCGGTGACGATCAGAGCGGGAGAATGCGCGGTCTGCTGGACTGGCTGGCCGACCATTACAGCGAGGAAGTGGACTGGGACGCGCTGGCGGATAAGTTTTCACTTTCGCTGCGCACGCTGCATCGCCAGCTGAAACAACAGACGGGCAGCACGCCCCAGCGTTACCTTAACCGCCTGCGTCTGTTGCAGGCGCGGCATTTGTTACGCCACAGTGAAATGCGTATTACCGATATCGCCTACCACTGCGGATTTGGTGACAGCAATCACTTTTCTACCCTTTTTAAGCGTGAATTTGGCTTTTCTCCGCGTACCATCAGGCAAAATGACCTGTGAGGTGACACGTGAGCAAGCCGCTTTGTCTGGCGAAAGCCGACTATTTTCCGTCCGGGCTGATGCCGGTCGCTATTGCCGACCGCGCGCCCCAGCAAACTTTCCCGTCCCATATTCATGAGTTCTGCGAGCTGGTGATCGTCTGGCGCGGCAACGGGCTGCACGTGATGAACGATCGCCCCTGGCTTATTACCTGCGGCGATCTGTTCTACATCAGTCCTGAAGACTGCCACAGCTATGAGTCGGTCAACGAGCTGGTGCTGGACAACGTGATCTACTGCCCGGAGCGCTTTCGTCTTGGCCTGGACTGGTCGCAGTTTCTGCCGCAGGAAAAAAAGGCCTGGCGGCTGACGACGCGCGGCATGGCTTTGGCGAGAAGCGTGATCCAGCAGCTGGCGCAGGAGAGCGCCAAAAGCGATCGGCTGTCGCGTCAGCTGACGGAGGCGCTGTTTTTACAGCTGGTGTTGATCCTACAGCGTCACCGCTACGCGGCGGACGTTGCCTGGCAGCTGCCTGAGGGCGAACAGCTGGATCTGCTAATGTCGGCCATTCAGGGCCAGCTGGCCCATTTCGATCTCAGCGATTTTTGTCTTCAGCATCAGCTGTCGGAGCGCGCGCTCAAGCAGCTGTTTCGTCAGCAGACCGGCATGACGCCAGGCCAGTATCTGCGGCAGCTGCGCATGTGTAAGGCTAAATTTTTGCTGCGCAGCACGCCTTCGCTGATTGGCGACGTGGCCGCGCTGTGCGGCTTTGAGGACAGCAACTATTTTTCCGTCGTGTTTACCCGGGAAACCGGCATGACGCCCAGCGCCTTTCGCCAGCAGTTCGAACAGCACCGTCAGAAAAAAGCCGCCGCATGGTAAGCGCCACATCCCTGTGGCGTTCCGATCAGGAGATCATCCCCAGACCAACGATGTTGGCGGCAAGAATAATAACCAGACAGCCGCCGCACAGCACGCTGACCGGACGTTTGCCGACGTTCTTCCACTCTTTCAGCACCAGCCCGACCAGCCCTCCGCAGAGCACGTAGAAACTCATGTGCAGCATCCAGCTGATAAAGTCATACTGCGCGGGAATGCGGGCGTGGCCCCAGGCATAGAAGAAGAATTGCAGATACCACATGGTGCCGCCCAGCAGCGACAGCAGCAGATTGCTGACCAGCAGCGGTTTCGCTACCGAGAAATCCGCCTTTACCGACAGGCTGGACTGGGTAGCCAGACGGATAAAGCAGTAGCCCAGGTTAACCAGCGCGCCGCCGCCCATAATCACCACATAGCTGGGCAGCGCGGCATATAAAGGATTGATGCCCAGCTCCAGGGCGGCGTCTTGCATCGGTTTGGCGGCGTTCATCGCAAACGACATGCCGGCAGAGAAAATTCCGCAGAACACAGCCAGCACCAGCCCTTTTTTAAGGTTGAACTCTTCCGCCGTAATGCCCATTGCCCGCTCTTTCAGCAGCCCGGCGCGGGAAACAATCGCCACGCCGCACAGCGCCACCAGTACCCCCAGCAGCGTCAGCCGGCCGCCCGTGGAGCTGAACAGTTCGACAAATCGCCCCTGTAACAGCGGCGTCATCAGCGTGCCGACCACCAGCGTTACGCCGATAGCGATCCCTATTCCCATCGACATGCCCAGGTAGCGCATGGTTAAACCATAGTTAATATTGCCAATCCCCCACATGGCGCCGAACAGAAAAACAGGCAGCAGCTGCGCGAGCGAAAAAGAGCCGTAAAATTCCCAAAAATCAGGCAGCAGCGCGGCGCTGACGGCCCAGGGCAGAATAAGCCATGACATGATCCCGCCTACGGACCACATGGTTTCCCAGGACCAGTGACGCACTTTTTTAAATGGCGCATAGAAGCAGGCGGCGCTGGCCGCGCCCACCAGATGCCAGAAAATACCTGCAAAGATAAGGTGGCTCATGCTTTTTTTCCTTCATAGGAGGGTAAAATTCCCGGTAGGCTGAGTCTACGAAGGTTGCCTCTCTCCACACCTTTGGCTGGCTGCCTGCGCCGGCATGAAAATGGCAAAATCCACCGTCTTATCCCGTCTGCGATCACAGATACAGGTTATCTGTCTTTGTTCTGAAAAACAGCCAAATATTTCCATTAAACTGCTGTTTATTCAGCACTCTTCGTCAAATCTCTTTGTCTTTTTGCCAGTTTCACGCGTGGCGTGGCGCTCAGAGAAAGGCATTAACTCTCTCAATGCGGCAGCATAACTGCAACATTGCATTAACTAAAATACAAAATATCATTTACGGAGACGACGCCTGTGACGCGCCTGCATCATTGTTTTATTAACGGCCAGTTTGTTGAGAATCGCAGCGATCGCTGGATTGACGTGATTAACCCCGTTACCGAAGCGCTGCTGTGCCGCATCCCTCAAAGCGATAAAGAAGAGGCCGATCGCGCCATCAGCGCGGCCAAAGCTGCCCAACCCGCCTGGGAAGCGTTACCGGCCGTTGAACGTGGCCGCTGGCTGCGCCAGATTGCGGCAGGCATTCGTCGTCGTGAAGCGGAGCTGACCGCCACTATCGTGGCGGAAGGCGGCAAAACGCAGCAGCTGGCCCAGACGGAAGTGCTGTTTACCGCAGACTATCTGGATTATATGGCCGAATGGGCGCGCCGTTATGAAGGGGAGATTGTGCAAAGCGATCGCCCTGACGAAACCATCCTGATATTGAAAAAAGCGATTGGCGTGACCACGGGGATCCTGCCGTGGAACTTCCCTTTTTTCCTGATTGCCCGCAAAGCCGCTCCGGCATTGATAACCGGCAATACCATTGTGATCAAACCCAGCGAGCTGACGCCGGCCAACGCGATAATATTTGCTGAAATCGTTGAAGAGATTGGGCTGCCGCCGGGCGTGTTTAATCTGGTAACCGGCTATGGGCCGGAGGTAGGACAGGCTCTGGCCGCCAGCCCGGAAGTGGGAATGGTCAGCCTGACCGGTAGCGTAAACGCCGGGATCGCCACGCTGGAGGCGGCAGCGAAAAACGTCACCAAAGTCGCGCTGGAGCTGGGCGGCAAAGCGCCCGCCATCGTCATGAACGATGCGGATCTGGATCTGGCGGTAAAAGCCATCGTGGCTTCGCGCATGATCAATACCGGGCAGGTCTGCAACTGTACGGAGCGCCTTTATGTCCAGGAAGGCGTTTATGATGAGGTGGTGCGCCGCCTGACGGCGGCTTTTAATGCGGTCAGCTGCGGCGATCCCGCGCAGGACGACACGCTGGATATGGGCCCGCTGATTTCTGCCGACGCGCTGGCGCGGCTGGAGCACAAAGTGGCCCATGCTGTGGAACAGGGCGCGACTGTAGCGGCTGGCGGCAAACGCAAAGGCGATCGTGGGTTCTTCTTTGAGCCAACGCTGCTGACCAACGTACGCCAGGACATGGCTATCGTCCGGGAAGAGACTTTTGGCCCGGTGCTACCGGTTATCCCCTTCGCAACGCTGGATGACGCGATCGCGCTGGCTAACGACAGCGAATATGGGCTGACCTCCTCCATTTTTACCGAAAACCTGAATACGGCGATGCAGGCGATGAAAAAGCTGCGGTTTGGCGAAACCTACGTTAACCGCGAAAATTTTGAAGCGATGCAGGGTTTCCATGCTGGCTGGCGTAAATCCGGCATTGGCGGCGCCGACGGTCGCCACGGCCTGGAAGAATATCTACAGACCCACGTCGTTTATTTACAGGCACGCTGAATAACCAGGGCCGATGGTAGTCGGCCTTTTTCTTCTCACTCAAAAGTTATCACGCGCTTATAATTCTGCGTGTTACCTCCGCTTAATTAATTTTTTTAAATTATAAAATATATTTTATTTGCAGCCTGATTTTTATCCCTCCTGATTATTAATCCTCAACAAACCCTCTCAGCAAAATAATAAAGTGCGCGTTAAGACTTTTTTAATATCCGATGCGAGATCCGGATCACTGTTTATCCGTCGCGTTCAGGTTAGTTTCCTTGCCGCCGCCTGAGTAGTTTAATATCGCGCTCCGAGCGGAATAACCCATACTAAATTTTGATAATTTGGCAGCTTTTTAGATTATTATTTTAACCGGAGAGTACAATGCATATTCCTCAGGCAGCCGCAGAACCGCTTGCCGCTACGACGTGGCGTAAAACCGATACCGTCTGGATGCTGGGACTATACGGCACCGCCATCGGCGCAGGGGTGCTTTTCCTGCCGATCAATGCCGGCGTTGGCGGGTTAATTCCGCTGATTATTATGACCCTTCTCGCCTTCCCTATGACCTATTACGCCCATCGCGGGCTGACTCGTTTTGTGCTGTCGGGTAAAAATCCCGGCGAAGATATAACGGAAGTGGTGGAAGAACATTTTGGTCGCGGCGCAGGCAAGCTGATAACCCTGCTCTATTTTTTAGCTATCTATCCTATTCTGCTGGTTTACAGCGTGGCGATAACCAATACGGTAGAGAGTTTTCTGACGCATCAGCTGGGTATGATCAGCCCACCGCGTATGGTGCTGTCGCTGCTGTTGATCGTGGCGATGATGGCTATCGTGCGGTTTGGCGAACAGATGATCGTAAAAGCGATGAGCGTGCTGGTTTTTCCATTTGTCGCCGCGCTGATGGTGCTGGCCGTTTATCTGATCCCTCGCTGGAACAGCGCCGCGCTGGATACGCTTTCTTTTACTACGACCAGCTCAGGCAGCCTGATGTTGACGCTCTGGCTGGCGATACCGGTGATGGTATTTTCTTTTAACCATTCGCCAATTATCTCTTCTTTTGCCGTCGCCAAACGCAAAGAGTATGGCGCGGACGCCGAGCCGAAATGTTCCCGCATTCTGGCACGCGCGCACGGCATGATGGTGCTGACGGTGATGTTTTTTGTTTTCAGCTGCGTCCTCAGCCTGACGCCGGCCGATCTGGCCGCGGCTAAAGCGCAAAATATCTCCATTCTTTCTTATCTGGCCAATCATTTTAACGCCCCGGTTATCGCCTGGATGGCGCCGATTATCGCCATGATCGCTATAACAAAATCTTTCCTGGGACACTATTTAGGCGCGCGCGAGGGGTTTAACGGCATCGTAGCAAAATCGTTGCGCTCCGTCGGAAAAGAGATCGAGCCGAAAAAGCTTAACCGCCTGACGGCGCTGTTTATGCTGCTGACCTGCTGGCTTGTCGCCACGCTGAATCCCAGCATTCTGGGCATTATCGAAACGCTCGGCGGGCCGGTGATCGCCATGATCCTGTTCCTGATGCCGATGTATGCGATCCGCAGGATCCCGGCGATGCAGCAGTATCGCGGCCACCTCAGCAACCTTTTCGTGGTGCTGGCAGGCCTGGTCGCCATTTCGGGCATTGTTTACTCACTGATGAATTGATCGGCCGGGCCTTCTCTTTTCGCGCGGAGTTTTTATGATTAGCGTTTTCGACATGTTTAAAATCGGTATCGGGCCTTCCAGCTCGCATACCGTCGGGCCAATGAAGGCCGGTAAAACTTTTATTGATGAATTAATTGCCCACCATCTGCTCCTTGACGCCACCTCGCTGGTTGTCGATTTATACGGCTCGCTTGCGGCGACGGGCAAAGGGCACAATACCGACACCGCTATTATTATGGGGCTGGCCGGCTGGCTGCCGGAAAGCGTCGATATTGATGCCATTGCGCCTTTTATGCAGCAGCTGGCCGCTACGGGTCATCTTCCCCTGGCTGAAGGCAAACACGAAGTCGCCTTTCCGCTTGAGCAGTGCATGGTTTTTCACAGCGTGAATTTGCCGCTTCATGAAAATGGGATGCGTATTACCGCCTTTGCCGGTTCCCGGCGCCTGTTGACCAGAGTCTACTATTCCGTGGGCGGCGGCTTTATCGTTGATGAAGCGCATTTTCATCAGCCACGGCAAAGCGCCGTTGCGGTGCCCTGGCCCTATAAAAATTCCGCCGACCTGCGCCAGCACTGCGCCGAAACCGGGCTGTCGCTTTCCGGGCTGATGATGCAAAACGAGCGGGCTTTACATTCTCCGCAGGAGTTGGATGCTTACTTGTTGCGGTTGTGGGAAGTCATGAGCAACGGCATTGCTCGCGGCATGACTACGGAAGGCATTATGCCAGGCCGTTTGCGGGTGCCGCGTCGTGCGGCAGCCCTGCGCCGCACGCTGGTCAGCAGCGATAAAACCACCAGCGATCCCCTGGCGGTAGTTGACTGGATCAATATGTTTGCGTTGGCGGTCAGCGAGGAAAACGCCACGGGCGGCCGCGTGGTAACCGCACCGACCAACGGCGCCTGCGGTATTATCCCGGCGGTGCTTGCCTATTACGATAAGTTTATTCGTGAAGTCAACGCCGGTTCGCTGGCTCGCTTTATCCTGGCCGCCAGCGCTATTGGCTCGCTGTATAAGATGAACGCCTCGATTTCGGGCGCGGAAGTAGGCTGCCAGGGAGAAGTGGGCGTCGCCTGCTCCATGGCCGCCGCCGGGCTGGCCGAACTGCTGGGCGGCAGCCCAGCCCAGGTTTGCATCGCGGCGGAGATTGCCATGGAGCATAACCTTGGGCTGACCTGCGATCCGGTGGCGGGCCAGGTGCAGGTACCCTGCATTGAGCGCAACGCCATCGCGGCCGTCAAAGCGGTTAACGCGGCACGGATGGCGCTTTATCGCGTCAGCGAGCCTCGGGTCTGTCTGGATAAGGTGATTGAAACCATGTATGAAACGGGAAAAGATATGAATGCTAAATATCGTGAGACTTCTCGTGGCGGCCTGGCAATTAAAGTGGTCACCGCCAGTTAAGCCAGGGTTGGCTTAGCCGTATCGATCGTTGCCCTGTTTGGCCCGCGTCATAATCACGCGGGCTTTTTATCGCTTTAGAAAGGCGCGCGCCTGTCGCGTTTGGTTGCTGCACATAGCCTGAAAGGCGCATATCCGTTGTTTCAGGCTGGTTTTATAAGGCACGCATCTTTTGTTCCTGGCCAGTTGCCAGAGTTTTTAACAAAGGCTCGTTCCTGGCCGGTTGCCAGAGTTTTTACTAAAGGCATGAACCTTTCGTTTCGGGCTGCTTCTACAGCGCTTCACCCCGCTCGCCCGTTTGTTCTTCTCCTGGCCTGGTTTGACTTTTCAGTAGCGCCCAGCCGCTGAGCAGCGTCAGTGCCATCAGGTAATAGCCCGGTGCCAGGCTGGTGCCGGTCGCGCTAATCAGCAACGTACAGATCAGCGGCGCAAAACCACCAAACAAGGTCACAGCGACGTTGTAACTAATCGCCATACCGCTGGCGCGCGTGGTCACCGGGAAGAGATCGGCCATCATTGACGGCACCACTGAGAAGTAGACCGATTTCAGCAGCGCCAACCAGCCGACCAGCAACAGCAGCCTGCCCGCCGTCGGCTGGTTCACCACCAGCGCGAAAGCCGGATAAATAGTTACCAGCAGCAGCGACAGCGAGCCCCACATCAGCGGCCTGCGCCCGATTTTTTCCGCCCACAGCCCCATCAGCGGCGTGACCACCGTCAGGATTATGCCCGCAAGCAGCGTGGCGCTGAAGGCCGTGGTCGCAGAAAGATGCAGGCTTTTGGTGGCGTAGGTCGGCACGTAGTTAAGCATATAGTTGATGCCGGTTGAAATAATCATCAGGCCGATCGCCAGCAGCATCAGGCTTTTCTGCTGCCCTGCCAACAGCCGAAGCGGCGAGCGAATTTTCTCACGGCGGCTGAAGCTTTCCGGCTCGTGCAAATGACGACGAATGTACAGCCCGACCGGGCCAATCAGCAGGCCGAAGGCAAAAGGAAGGCGCCAGCCCCAGCTTTCCATCTGCGCCTCGCTCAGAGAGTGTGCCAGCCCAAGACCAAACGCCGAAGCCATCAGCGTGCTGGCTCCCTGAGTGGCGAACTGCCAGCTGGCGATAAAAGCGCGGCGCTGCGGGAAGTGCTCAACCAGGAAAGCCGTCGAGCTGCCGAATTCGCCGCCGGCGGAAAAACCCTGGATCAGGCGAGCCAGCAGCACCAACACCGGCGCGGCCAGGCCGATAGTGGCGTAAGCGGGCATAAGAACAATGATAGCGCCGCCCAGCATCATCAGGGAAATGGACATCAGCAGCGCTTTTTTGCGCCCGACGCGATCGGCATAGGCGCCCAGCACCACCGCGCCAAGCGGGCGGATCAGAAAAGAAACGCCAAAACTGCCGAAGGTCAGCAGCAGCGACACCGCCGGATCCGCCGTGGGGAAAAAAGCCTGCGCGATATAGCTGGCGAAGAAGCCATAAATCGCAATATCGAACCACTCCAGCGCGTTGCCGATACAGGTGGCGAACAGCGTTTTATACAGGTTGGGCGTGGCCGCTACAGAACGCTGCTGGTCGATTAAGGTACTCATTGCGCGCCTCCTTGCTGCTGCCTGAACCGCTGGTGGCTGGCAATCAGTTCGCTGCCCTTCTCGCCCAGATCCCACAGCAGCCGGGTCATTATCTGCAAACCCTCACGCGCAACAGATTGCAGCATGTGTTCATCCACGGCGTGTTGGCCGCAGGCCGGATAGGAGTGCGGGATCCAGAGCGTGGGCAGGTTCAGAATATGCGCGAAGACGTCATTCGGCAGTGAACCGCCCAGGTTTGGCAGCAGCGCGGGCTTTTTGCCGCTGACCTGCTGGATTGCCTCCAGCGCCCAGCCCACCAGCGGATTGCGCGGATCGAGCCGGGTTGCTGGCGAGCCGCGCAGCATCTTCACTTCTACCTGGCTGAATCCTGCTGCGGCCAGGTGCTCACGCAGGTGACGCTCAATGTTTTCCCAGTCGGTGCCCGGCACAAAACGCAGCTGGCAGACCGCCGTTGCGCTGCCGGGAATAGCGTTCATTGGCCGCGCCGGATTGCCCGTCAGAAAGGACAGCATCTCCAGAGTGTTCCAGCCATAGAGCCGTTCAGTGGGCGTCAGCCCCGCTTCGCCCCATTGCGCATCGATCTGCGGGCCGTTGACATCCTGTTGCAGGGTAATGTCGCTCAGGATCGCGCGGATCTCTTCCGTCAGCGCCGGCGGCTTCAGCGACGCAACCTGAAGCTGGCCGTGCTGGTTCACCAGAGAGGAAAAAGCGTTCGCCAGCTGGGTGCCAGGATTGCTGAGCAGGCCGCCCCAGTTGCCGGAATGGTAGTCGCGATCGCGGGCGTTGATGCTCAGCCGAACGTTTACCGCCCCGCGCGAGCCAAGAAACAGCGTGGGCCTTTCGGCGCTCAGCCTGGGGCCGTCAGAGGCGATAAAAATATCTGCGCCGAGCAGTTCCGGGTTTTCGCGACAGATTTGCGCCAGGCCGGGCGAGCTGATCTCTTCGCCCATTTCGAACAAAAATTTGCAGTTAAACCCCAGCCTGCCGCCGCGAGCCGCGTAGATCTGTTCGAGCGCGGCGATATTGACCGAGTGCTGGCCTTTGTTGTCCGCGCTGCCCCGCCCGTACCAGCGGTCGCCCTCTTCCGTCAGCCGCCACGGAGCCAGCCCTTCGCGCCAGTTTTCGTCGTCGCCGAACACTACGTCGCCGTGTCCGTAGCAGAGCAGCGTCGGCAGCGCGGCGTCTTCAATACGCGAGGCCAGCAGAAACGGGTAGCGCGGCGCCTGAGGATTATCGATTGCGATTAGCTCAAAGCCCATTGCCTGCATGGCCGGGGCGATTTCCTGCTGCAGGTAGCGCTGGATCTCCGCCTCGCGGTTCTCCCGCTGGCTTTCGGAACGAATGGCGATGCGTCTGGCCAGCACCTGTTTAAACTCACCGCGGTCAAACCATGCCATGGCCTGCGTCAGAAGCTGCTCGAGGGTCATAAGTCACCTGTGTTTGCTTTTATAGTGTTATGGCTTCCATCTAAGCTAAAATCTGGCTTTGCCACAATTATAAAAATATCAAACAAGCTTTGCTGCAAAAGCAAAGGTTCGCTGCACTACCAGGCAGCATGCACCATAAAGAGGCAGGTTTATGCTTAGTCCTGAAGTCCGCTATTTTCTGGCCGTCGCCAGTACAGGTTCGCTTAGCGCCGCCAGCCAGCAGCTGTTTGTGGCCGTTTCGGCTATCAGTCGTCAGATCCAGCGTCTGGAGGCGGATATTGGCGCGCCGCTGTTTGAGCGCCATGCGCGCGGTATGATCCTTAACGATGCGGGCAGAATTTTTGAGGGTCACGTCAGGCGAAGCCTGCTGGGCATGGAGCAGGCAAAAGCGGAAATCAAAGGCCTGAAGGCGGTACGGCGCACGGCGCTGCGCGTCGCCTGTACCGACGGCATGGCGTTCAGCCTGCTGCCGGGGCTGTGTTCGCGGTTCCGTCAGCTCAATCCGGCGGTCAGCTTTAACCTGACCGTAGGAAGCGTTGAGGAGGTGGCGGATATTTTGCGCCAGGGCGAATGCGATGTGGCTTTTCAGTTCAGCCTGCATCCGGAGCGCGGCGTCGAGGTGCTGGGCTCCTGGCCCGCGCCGGTGCTGATGGTGATGCGTAAAGACCATCCGCTGGCGGAAAAGTCGATCCGGCTGCAGGATTTATCCGCCTGGCCGATGGCGCTGCCCGATCGCGCTACCACGGTGCGCCAGCTGTTTGATCTCTCCTGTCAGATGAACGGCACCTTTATCGAGCCGGTACTCACCTGCAATAATTTCAGCACGCTCTATGCATTTTTACAGCAAAACCCGCTGGCGATCACGCTATGCAGCCCGTTCACGGTGCTGTTCCAGTACGCCGGGCTGGATCTGGCGCTGCGTTCTCTCGGGATCGATCAGCTGACCCAGCGTACATTGCAGGTTCAGACCGTGACCGGCCGTCAGCGTTCAGCGGCGCTGAATCTGTTCCTTGCCTATGCCTGCGAAGAATTAGGCAAGCACAGCGGGAACGGGCGCTGAAATGGCCCGCTCCCGCGCCGAATAGCCGCGGCTATTTAAGATCGACCTGCCAGAAAAGGTGTTTGCCAAAAGGATCAACCTGATAGCCCGTCACCTCTTTGCGTACCGGTTCAAAAATGGTGGAATGGGCAATCATCACCGCCGGCATTTGATCGTGCATCATCTGCTGCGCCTGGCGGTAAAGCGCCACGCGCTTCTGATGATCCTGTTCCGAGCGCGCCTCAGTAATCAGCGCATCAAACGGCTTGTAACACCACTTAGCCGAATTCGATCCGCCTTTCGTCGCGGTACAGCTGAACAGCGGCCCGAAGAAATTATCCGGATCGCCTGTTGCGGTGGTCCAGCCCATCAGCGCCGCCTGATGCTCGCCGTTTTTAACGCGCTGCAGATACTCGCCCCATTCAAAGGTGACGATATGGGCGTTGATGCCCACTTTTTGCCAGTCGGCCTGGATCATCTCCGCCATACGGCGCGCGTTGGGGTTGTAAGGCCGCTGAACCGGCATCGCCCACAGCTCTATGGCGGTGCCCGGCGCCACGCCCGCCTCTTTTAACAGCGCTTTAGCGCGCTGCGGATCGTAAGGATAATCCTGTAAATCGCTGGCGGCGCTCCAGACGTCAGGCGGCAGCAAATTTTTTGCCGTCGTGCCCGTACCCTGAAAAATAGCGTCGATAATCGCAGGTTTGTTGATCGCCATCGCCAGCGCCTGGCGCACCCGGACGTTATCCGTCGGGGCTTTTTGCGTGTTAAACGCCAGAAAGCCCGTGTTGAGTCCGGGTTTTTGCATCACCACCAGATTGCTGTCCGCCCGTATTTTGGGCAAATCGGCCGGGTTGGGAAACGGCATCACCTGGCATTCATTTTTGGTCAGCTTGGCGAGACGTACCGAGGCATCCGGGGTAATAGAGAAAACCAGCCTGTCCAGCTTCGCTTTCCCCTGCCAGTATTCAGGGAAAGCGCGGTAAAGAATGCGCGAATCTTTCTGATACTGCGCGAGCACAAAAGGCCCGGTGCCGAGCGGATCGCTGTCGACCTTCTCCGGCGTGCCCGCTTTCAGCATGGCATCGGCATAGTCAGCCGAAAGAATAGAAGCAAAATACCAGGCCAGATCGGCCAGAAACGGCGCTTCGGCATGGGCCAGCGTAAAGCGCACGGTGTGCTCGTCCAGTTTCTCGATATTTTTAATCAGCGAGCCGAACTCCAGGCTTTCAAAGTTGGCGTAGGTGCCGCCGGAAACGTTGTGATAAGGGTGCTGCGGATCTTTCTGCCGCATAAAAGAAAAAATTACGTCGTCTGCGCCAAAATCGCGCGTGGGATGAAAATAGCGGTTGCTTTGAAATTTTACGCCTTTGTGTAAATGAAAGGTGTAAACGGTGCCGTCAGCACTGATATCCCAGCTTTCTGCCAGGCTTGGCATAAGTTCAGTGGTGCCGGGTTTAAAGTCCACCAGCCGGTTATAAACGGTCGCGGCGCTGGCATCTACGCTGGTGCCTGACGTATAAAGCTGCGGATTAAAATTTTCTGGCGATCCCTCCGAGCAGAATACCAGCGTATTGGCCGCCGCGCCCGTTGCCGCTGCCAGTAGCATAGCGGCTGTTACTCCTTTCAATACCGATTGCTTCATCCCCTTCTCCCCTGATTAAAAGATTAAGTCAGTGCCGGATATCAATGCCGTGAAGCCTGAGTCGGAATCAAGCCGCAAACCACTATTAACCTTGTTTTATCCAAATAGCAAAGGGAATTCGGTTTGATATTTATCCATACAACTTACTGATGTTACGGTTAATCCTGAATGCGCGCCCCGGCAGAAGCGAAATAAAATAGCGCGTTGGAGATAACGCTGATTAAACAGACCTGCTGTTAAGATCGGCCAGGTTATTCAGAGGATGTTTACCGAGGGGATTTAATTAACGGGTAATTAGCAACACATTGCCAGTGCGCTATAAAGATATTTTCAGTAGAAAGAAGAAATAATACCCTGCCGGGCGGCAGGGTATCGGGGCCCGATTAGTTCAGCTTATAATCCAGCGTAATTTCCGCATTCATCAGCTGGGAAACCGGACAGCCCGCTTTAGCCTGATTGATGATTTCATCAAACTTAGCGCTGTCGACGCCCGGCAGAGCGATCTGGCTCTGCAGCGCGATTTTGGTGATCTTAAAGCCTTCGCCAACTTTATCCAGCGAGACGTCCGCCGTGGTGTCAATGCTGTCCGGCACCAGACCTTCGTTACCCAGCATCAGCGAGAGCGCCATCGAGAAGCAGGCAGCGTGTGCCGCGCCGATCAGCTCTTCCGGGTTAGTGCCCGGCTTGCCTTCAAAGCGGGTGTTGAAACCGTAAGGCTGTTCTTTCAGCGCGCCGCTTTCGGTGCTGATAGTGCCCTTACCTTTCTTGATATCGCCTTCCCAGTGTGCCTGACCTTTCTTATGAATAGTCATCAATATCCTCCCGTTTGCTTTGCGTGAAGGGTAAGTATAGTGACTTTTCAGCAGTTTGCTGACGAAGCACTTGCAAATGCTCATTTACTAACCGTTAATAGAAGGAGACCACAGGAGAAATACCATGTTTAAAACTGATGATATTGTGCAAAGTAAAACCGGCGGCCCAAAGATGGTGGTATTGCAGGTTAAAGGCGAGACGCTTTATTGTGCCAGAGTGGATGATGCCGACAAAAAAGAGATCGAGGTGCCTGCCAGCTCGGTCAATCTTTACCATGAAGACGGCGACTTTGGCGTTTGCTGATAAGCAGGGCCGCCCGGCCCTTTTCTTCTCTTAAGCACAGGATTGTCTATGTCTCAGCAACTGGCCAGCCAGTTAACCAGCCGTTTTTTCCGCTATCTTGCCGTCACCAGCCAGAGCGATGCCGCCGCGACCAGCCTGCCCAGCACGCCCGGTCAGCAGACGCTGGCTAACCTGCTGGCGGAAGAGCTGCGCGCCCTGCGGCTGGAAAAGGTGCAGATCGATGAATGCGCGACCGTTACCGCTGTCCTGCCCGGCAAGGCGCCGGGCGCGCCGCGTATCGGTTTTATCACCCATATCGACACCGTCGATGTCGGCCTCTCGCCCCATATTCACCCGCAGATTTTGCGCTTTGAAGGCCAGGATCTCTGCCTCAACAGTGAACAGGAGATCTGGCTGCGGGTGGCTGAACACCCGGAGATCGTCCCTTATCAGCATGAGGAAATTATCTTTAGCGACGGCACCAGCGTGCTGGGCGCCGATAATAAGGCGGCCGTTACGGTCGTGATGACGCTCCTGGAAAACCTCCGCGACGCAGCGACGCACGGCGATATCGTGGTCGCCTTTGTGCCTGATGAAGAGATCGGCCTGCGCGGTGCCAAAGCGCTGGATCTGGAGAAACGCTTTAACGTCGATTTCGCTTATACCATTGACTGCTGCGAGCTGGGCGAAGTGGTCTATGAAAATTTCAACGCGGCGTCGGCGGATATCCGCTTCACCGGCGTGCCGGCGCATCCGATGTCAGGCAAAGGCGTACTGGTGAATCCCCTGCTGATGGCCTGGGATTTTATCAGCCATTTTGACCGCCGCCAGACGCCGGAGCACACGGCCGGACGTGAAGGCTATATCTGGTTTAACGAGATGACGGCAAACGCGAGCGAGGCAAGACTAAAAGCCTCTATCCGTGATTTCGGGCTGACGGGCTTTGCGCAACGCAAGCAGCAAATCAACGAGGTCGCCGCCTTGATTGCCGGACAGTATCCGACCGGCAAGGTGGAGGTCAGCATCAGCGAGATCTACAGCAATATCAGCAACGCTATCGGCGAAGATCGACGAGCGATAGATCTGCTGTTTGCCGCGCTGGAGACGCTGAACATTACCGCGAAGGTTACGCCGATGCGCGGCGGAACCGACGGCGCGGCGCTGTCGGCGAAGGGCCTGCTGACGCCAAACTTTTTTACCGGCGCGCACAACTTCCATTCCCGCTTTGAATTCCTGCCGGTCTCCTCCTTTGTGAAGTCTTATCAGGTAGCAGAACAGCTTTGCCTGCTGGCCGCGCGGCAGGCATAAAAAAAGCGCCGGGTCACGGCGCTTCAGGCTAAGGCATAACGAGGATCAGAAAGAGACCCAGTCATCGGCGCTGGCTTTCGCCACGGCTGGTCGTGCGCTAATCGGCGCGGCCTTGACGTAAGGCGTCGGTGACGGCGTGGCGGCTGTAGCCGGTGAGAGACGGAACTTAGAAACGGAGAGCGTCAGCTCTTCGGTCTGGCGCTCCAGCGCGCTGGCCGCTGTAGAAACCTCTTCCACCAGCGAGGCGTTTTGCTGCGTCACGCTGTCCATTTCGGTAATGGCGGTGCCAATCTGCGAAATGCCCTTGCTTTGCTCTTCCGAAGCGGAGGCGATCTGCTTCATGATCTCCACAACTTCCGCTACCGCCTGTAGCATGTCGTCCATGGTGCTACCGGCTTCGCCAACCAGTCGGGATCCCTGATTCACGCGAGTAACGGAATCCGCAATCAGCGTTTCAATCTCTTTAGCCGCCCCGGCGCTGCGCTGGGCAAGGTTGCGCACTTCGCTGGCTACCACGGCGAAACCACGGCCCTGCTCGCCTGCCCGCGCCGCTTCTACCGCTGCGTTCAGCGCCAGAATGTTGGTCTGGAAAGCGATGCTGTTAATCACGCTGGTGATTTCCGCAATCTTGCGAGAACTGCCGGAAATGCCCTGCATGGTATCCACCACGTCTTTTACCAGCTTGCCGCCCTTGCTGGCGGTGGTTGAGGCGCTCTGCGCCAGTTCGCTGGCCTGACGCGCGTTGTCGGCGTTGAATTTCACGGTGGCCGTTAATTGCTCCATGCTCGCGGCGGTTTCTTCCAGCGCGGCGGCCTGCTGTTCGGTGCGGGAGGAAAGATCGTTGTTACCGGAAGAGATTTCCGCCGCGCCACGGTAGATATTATCCGTGCCGCTGCGGATGGCGCTGACGGCTTCCCGCAGGCTATCCTGCATGGCGCGCAGTAGCGGCATCAGCTTGCCAACGCAGTTGCGGCCGATATCTTCCAGCGGATGGCTCAAATCGCCCTCGGCGATGCGGCGGAAGTGCTCGCGCATTCCATCCAGCGGGCGCACCAGCATTTTTACCAGGTAGCGGTCGGTAAAAAGCAGGAGCAGCAGGCCGGCAATCACCGCCATAACAATGATCATTTTAGTCATATCGGTCAGGTGATCGACGGTGACGCGCGTCACGTCCAGCTTTTCGCCAGCGGCAAGATTGAATTTATCCACGCTGGCGCCAAAAGCGCGGCTGAGCGGCGGCGTCACGCTGGCGGCATGACGACGGAAATCGTCCAGCGACGCCTGCTGTGCCAGCTGCATCTGCGGCAGAACCCCTTCGTCCAGCAGCTTCTGCCAGCTGGCGATGACGGCAGCAGCGTAGCCTGGCGCCAGTGGGCCTGGCGCTTCGGCTTTGAAATCGGCCAGCAGCTTGGTCATGTTATCCAGCGCTTTTTGTACCGAGGCCATATCCGCAGCCGCCGTTGGGCTTCCCGCCTGGCGGGATTCCACTGCGCGCGTCAGACGAGTAATAAAGCGAAAATATTGATCGTTGCCCTTGCTCAGGGTGGTCATCTGGTTCACCAGCTCACGGTCAACCTCGTTGCCCTGGCCCAGCGAATTCAGCGCGCAGACGCTGTAAATGCCCACCGCCGTCCATAGCAGGCAGAAAAGCCCGAGGATCGACAGCATTACGCTGCGGATGGTAAAATCTTTTAGCAAATTCATAACTACTCCGTAACGATGTTAAAACCCGAGTGCTCGTCCTGCGTGGTGGACGCTTGACAGAAGTTATCGGCATCGCCAACAAAATCATGAGTAATTATTTCTTTCTTATTCAGGGCGTTACTGACCATAACGCAGCGTTAAGTCCTTGCTGCGCCTGTTATTTGTTTTTTTAATCCGTTATAAATCCAGCGGGACGATGTTAAAAAATTATTCCCGGAGTTTAACAATATTTTTCATCAGCAGGCGAAACAGCTGCATCCGTCTGCGCATAAAGTTTTTCTCCAGCCTGAGCGTCGGGCCCGTTTCGCCGAAGCGCATCATTACGTCTGTGCCAGGCTGCCAAACCGGCCAGTTGGGTTCGCCTTCGAGCCGGTGAGAAAAGAGGCTGGCGTGGCGGGCAAAATTCAGCCAGTAACCGCTAACCTTTTTAGCAAACTCGCGATCGCCTGCGGTAAAGGGGCGATCGCCCATTTGCGTGGTCAGCTCGTCGAGGGTATTGAGCGTATAGGGGATCTCATTGCCGTGCCAGGTTCCGTCAGGATAAAGGTCACGCGAATTTTCTGATACGTAATCGAAGTAGTAGCGCCAGACAGGGATACCTTTGCGGGCGTGGGAGAGCGCGGCGATATAGCCCATGGCGGTAAAAGTCATATCACGCGCCACCTGCCTGCCGAGCTTGTCGTCATCATACAGGCCGTCGTACAGCAGGCGGATCATTTTCATACGCAATCCCAGGCGCTGCGTGGCGCGCAGCTGCCGGATAATCAGCGCGGGATCGACCCCAAAATAGCTGAGGACGCTGGCCTCATCGCTGTTGCTGCCGATCATTAACGGCAGTTTGTGCTGGGCGGCGTTGTTAAAGACTTTCAGCATGGGTACGGGTAAAACCCGATCGCCCGCTATCGCCACCGGGCCGTTAGCCAGCGAACTCTCCAGCGGCCAGAAGGCGTCGGCAGGCAGCGCGCGCAGCTGCTCCGCCGTGGCGTGCGGCAAATCAAAATGGCGGGCCAGCTTTTCGCCGTTTGCCAGCGCCTTTTCGCGCGGCAGATCGGGCAGCGCATAGGGGCTTTGCGCGATGCCTTTATGAAACAATCCAACCGAAAGCGGCGAGGAAAAAAGCGAAAGCACGCTGCGCGCGCCGGATGATTCTCCGAAGATCGTCACGTTATGCGGATTGCCGCCGAAGGCAGCGATATTACGCTGTATCCATTGCAAAGCAGCGATTTGATCCAGCAGCGCAAAATTATTGACGACTTCGCCCGACGCATACTCTTTATCCAGCGCCGGATGCGCAAAAAATCCCAGATGACCCAGCCGATAGTTAAGGGTAACCACCACCACGCCCTGCGAGGCCAGCGGCTGGCCGATATAGGGCGCCAGGCCCGCCGCGCCAATGGTAAAACCGCCGCCGTGGATCCAGACCATGACCGGCATTGGGCCCGCCGGCTCCGTTTCCGGCGTCCAGACGTTCAGATAGAGACAATCCTCACTGAACGCGCCCGGATCGCCGCCGCCCACCGCCATGCAATATTGCCGGTTCTGCCAGCTGGCCGCCCCCCATGCCGTGGCGTCACGCTCTCCCTGCCACGGCGTTACCGGCTTCGGCGATCGCCAGCGATACTCGCCGACAGGCGGCGCGGCATAAGGTATTCCCCTGAAAACAAAAACGTCCTTATCCAGACTGCCGCACAGGGTCCCTTCTGCCGTCCTTATCCTTATCAAGCGTTCGTTTTTCATTGCTGCGTCCTGAGTAATCTGCTGACTATTATTTGCAAGCGCCACGGCAAAGTCCAACAGGTGACCTCATTTACAGAAAATGCTTACGGTTCCTTAACATTTGCATCATGCTCTTCCAATTTTTCTGATTATTAATCAAATGATTATTATTTATCGAACCGTTCAGTTCATGCTGTAATTTGCAGTCTGCTAATCAACAGAACCGGGAAATCAACGTCGTTCTTTTGCAAGGCGTAAGGGGATATTTACAGCCAAAGTCAGCTCAAGCCACATCGTTTCCGACACGGCTTTGATAACGAAATGACGACGGCGGGCTGAAAGCTATTACCGCATCGTTTCCGACACGGTTTGATAACGAAATGACGCTGGCTGGCTGAAAGCTATTACCGCGCCGTTTCAGGCATGCGTTTGACGACGAAATGACGACGGCTGGCCGGAAACTATTCTTCGCTACGCTGGTGGCCGAAGCGGTATTTCGCCAGCAGCATCAGCGAGGTCAGCACAGCCGGAATAGCCAGGCTGGAGAAAACTTCCGTAATATGCCAGCCCATCGCCAGCATCTGCGCGCCGGCAAAGGCGCTGAGAATAGCGCCCATGCGCCCTACGCCGTGCATCCAGCTGGAGCCGGTCGCGCGGGCGTGGGTAGGATAATAGCTGGCCGACAGCGCGTTCATGCCGGTATTAGCCCCGTTAAGGCAGAAACCGCTGCAAAAAGCGACCAGGCTCAGGATTAGCGTATTTGCCGGCGCGTAGCCAATCGCTACCGTCGCGATAGCGCCGGTAAAGTAGATGGCGGCCAGCGCCAGGTTGGCGTTAAAGCGATCCATCATCCAGCCGGCAAACAGCGAGCCAACGGTGCCGCCGGCCTGATACATGGCGGTCACCAGCGCGGCCTGCGTAACCGTCATGCCCATATCTTTCACCAGCGAAGGTAGCCAGCTGCCGATCAGATAGACCAGAAACAGCCCCATAAAGTAGCTGCCCCACAGCAGCACGCTGCCGGAGAGATAAGGTCGCGTCAGCACCAGCTTCACCGCGCCCTCGCGCTGCGCTTTTTCCGCCATGGCGAACTGGCTTCCCTGCTGTACCTGGCCCGGCGCCATTTTTTCAACTATCTGCCGGATGCGCTCTACGGGCGCCTGCCGCGACAGCAAAAAGCGCACCGATTCCGGTAACCATTTCAGCAACAGCGGCACGATCAGCAGCGGTAGCAGCCCGCCCAGAATCAGCACGGCGTGCCAGCCGTAATGAGGGATTAGCCAGGACGCAGCAAAGCCGCCGCCCGCCGCGCCGAAGGTAAAGCCGCAGAACACCACGGTAATAATGAAAGCGCGCTTGCGCTCGGGAGAGTATTCCGCCACCAGCGTGCCCACGTTGGGCATGGCCGCGCCCAGACCAAGGCCGGTAAGAAAGCGGAACAGCATCATCTGATCGGCGTTATGCGAAAAGGCGGTCGCCAGCGTCCACAGGCCAAAGAAAAAAACGCTGCTGATGATGATGACGCGACGGCCAAAGCGATCGGCTAGCGGGCCGGCAAACAGGGCGCCCAGCGCCAGACCGATCAGCGCGGCGCTGATGATAGCGCCCAGCTGCTGCGTGGTGACGCCCCAGGAAACCTTAAGCGCCGGCGCGATAAAGCCCATCAGGGCGATATCCATGCCGTCCATCGCCACTACCGCAAAGCAAAGGGCGATAATACGTTGCTGATAACGAGTGACGCCGCCTTCGTTGATCAGGGCGCGGACATCTGTCGCAACAATACTCTCCACGTTAACGCTCCATGGCCAGCAGTGTGCAAAGCGGCTGGCGTCGGTTCCGAAAAAAAGTGTTGGCTATCATAACGGATTGTTATCGATTTCACCCGGTGAATTACCCGTTTGCGTAGCAATTTCCCCGAAAAAAGCAAGCATCCGCAAGGAAAAAAAGGGCTTTTATCAGTAAAGGTGATGAGGCTATTGCCTCCGGGCGGCGAAAAGTGATGGAAAAACGCCCTTATGTTAATGAAATTTTGCAATAAGGTTAACAGTATTCCAACGCGCCGCTTGCCTGCCCGCCACCTTGCTGACTACGCTGCAGTTATGGAAAAAAATTACCTGTTTAATCAGCGCATTCGTCTGCGCCATCTGCATACTTTTGTCGCCGTGGCGCAGCAAGGCACGCTGGGGCGCGCCGCCGAGGTGCTGTCGCTTAGCCAGCCTGCGCTGTCAAAGACACTGAACGAGCTGGAAGAGATGGCCGGGGCCAGACTGTTTGAGCGAGGCCGTCTTGGCGCGCAGCTGACCACGGCGGGCGAGCAGTTTCTGACCCATGCGGTGCGGATTCTGGATGCGCTTAACCATGCCGGTCAGTCGCTCAGCCCCGTGGCCGCGCGCGATCCGGCCGTGCTGCGCATCGGCGTGTTAACCACGGTAGCGCTGGGGATGCTGCCTTCAATTCTGGAACGCTTTCACCAGCAGCAGCCCAGAACGCTGGTTCAGGTCGCTACGCTGCACAACAACGTGCTGCTTGCCGGACTGAGAGCGGGCGAATTTGAAGTTGGTATTGGCCGCATGGCCGAAACGGAGATGATGACCGGACTGACCTACGAGCTGTTGTTTCTGGAGTCTTTGCGGCTGGTGGTAAGGCCCGAACACCCGCTATTAAGTGACAACGTCACGCTGTCGCGGGCGCTTAACTGGCCCGTAGTGATTTCACCGGAGGGCACCGCGCCGCGCCGTATCGCCGATGCGATGCTGAAAGATCACGGCTGCCGCCTGCCGGACGCGGTAGTGGAAACCTCTGCGACCTCGCTCGCCCGTCAGCTGGCGCTTCGCTATAACTATGTCTGGTTCGTGCCTTCCGGCGCGATCAAAGACGACCTGCTGCATAATGCGCTGGCCGCGCTGCCCGTCGCCTCACATGGGCCGGGCGAACCGGTTGGCATTATTACCCGTACCGGCGCGCCCCTTAGCCGCAGCGCCGAAGTGCTGATGGCGACCATCCGTAAATCCCACTCCGGCTAGCGGCTGCGCTTGGCGTGCCGTTCGCGGTTGTCCAGGCGCGCCTGCTCGCTTTTACGTAGCCCCACATAGCAGGCGCCGTTGCCGCCGTGCTGCGGCTGAGCGCTGCAAAACGTCTGCACCTGATCAAACTGCTGTAGCCAGCGCGCCAGATAGCTGCGGACGATATTGGCGTGCGATTCGTCCTCTTTGCCTTTACCATGCACGATCAGCAGATTGCGGTAATTTTCGCGCTCCGCCTGCAGCATAAAGCTGTAAAGTGACTGACGGCAGATTTCTACCGGCTGACGCAGCAGATTAAGACTGGCATCGACCTGATATTTTCCCAACCGCAGCTTATCCAGCACGCCCTGCTGGATCCCCTCCGCTTTGTATTCCAACGGCGTTTCCCGGGGGATAACGGTCAAAAAGCCGCTGGTCAGCGGATTATCCAGCTGCTGCTCTTCCTGGCGCTGGCGAGGCGATTTCGTCGAAGGGGATTTTAACCAAAGAATGTTGCTGCAATCCTTGAGCGGCGTAACGTCTTCCATCGCGTCTTTAAACAGGTCTTCATCATTAAAGCTCATGATACAGGTTCCCCGGTGGCCACGATTAAGGATAGTGTAATGGTATCCTCACCGGGCCGCTCTGGCAAAACTTCAGGCGGACGCCGCCAGCGCATAACGTGCGCTCGCCTCGTCGGTGACCAGCCCGCTGATCCAACCGCCCTTTAGCACGGCGGCTATCGCCCGATGCTTTTCGCTGCCTCCCGCAAAGGCGACGATATTGCGTTGGGTATGGGCCGTCAGCCGCACGCTGGTCAAACGGCTGTCCAGAGCGGTTGCCGCTCTTTCGCCTTCCTCACCGATAAAATGGCCAAGCATCTCTGCGGCCACCCGATCCGCCAACAGCGTGGTCACTTCATCGTCGCTGATAAAGCCATCCGCGTTCAGCGGGCAGCCCGGCGAAACCTGACCAATGCCAACAAACATAATATCCGCCTGGGCGGCCTTCTCCGTAACGGTGCGGTAGATGCGATGATTGCACCACAAATCGCGATCGTCGACGCTGTCGGCATACAGCGGCGCGGGCAGGATAAAATAGCGTCCCTGCGTTTTTTCCGCCATCCACAGCGGCACATCATAACGGGTGCAGGAGCCGTCACTGGCGATAGCGCCGATCAACGAAACGCAGCTGTGCTGCGGCCTGTCCAGCTCTGGCAGCTCGTTGATAGTGGCCCGCAGGGTTCTTCCGGATCCTACCGCGACAATTTGCGGGCGCTCGCTTTTCAGCGTTTGCGCCATCACTTCCGCACCCGCTACGGCAATCATCTGCTGTAAGCCGCCGCCTTCCACATTGCCAGACGGCACTACCTGACAAAACGCCAGGCTGAATTTTTCCTGTAGCTGCTGCGCCAGCGTCATGCAGTCGGCCACGGCATGATTGACGCTGACGCTCACCAGCCCCTGTTCTGACGCCAGCGCCACCAGCCGCTGCGCTACCTGACGCGATACGCCAAGTTTTTCAGCGATATCCTGCTGGGTTTCTCCCGCCACGTAATACATCCAGGCTGCTCTGGCCGCCAGATCCAGCTTTTTGTCGTGCTTGCTCATTGTGATATCCCACTCCTTAAGCCAATCCGAATAATTGCCCGATTGACGGGCAAAAGCAAATTTTGTGATCGCTCCCGCAGACCGTTGGTAAAAAATTCACCAGGCTGTAACGCAACTAAGCAAAAGCTCAACACAAGAGCAAAAGCCCATTTACAGGAGAGAATGATGACCGCTGCTTCCCCCTCTGTCTGGTTACATATCGGCGCCGGTTCTTTTCATCGCGCCCATCAGGCCTGGTATCTGCATCGTCTGTTGCAGCAGGACGGCCCGCGCTGGGAAATCGCGCTCAGCAATATTCGCGATGATGCCGTGCCCTTGCTGAATGCCCTGACGCAGCAAAACGGCGAATACGTGCTGGAAACGGTCACCCCAACAGGCGAACGTCAGTATGAGAAAATTACCTCAATCAAACATATCGTCCCGTGGGACGCCGGGCTGACGGCTATGGTTGCGCGAGGCGCAGACGCCGCCACGAAAGTGATCGCCTTTACCGTCACCGAGAGCGGCTACTACCTGGACAGCGACCACCGTCTCGATCCGCGTCACCCTGATATTACCGCAGATTTGCAGGGCGAAGCGCGCACGCTTTATGGCGCGTTACGCCGCGTTTTGCAGGCGCGAATGCAGGCGCACGGTCAGCCGGTTACGCTGTTAAACTGCGATAATCTGCGGCATAACGGCGAGCGTTTCCGTGAGGGCTTTCTCGCTTTTCTGCGTTTATGTCACGACGATGCGCTGCTGGCGTGGGTAACGGAGCAGACGACCTCGCCCAATACGATGGTGGATCGCATTACTCCGCGCCCGACGGCGGATATCGCCCCGCGCGTGCTGGAAGCGACCGGTTTTGCCGACAGCGCACCGGTTATGGGCGAAGCCTTTATTCAATGGGTGGTTGAAGATAACTTTGCCGCCGGACGACCTGCACTGGAGAAGGTCGGCGTGACCCTGGTCGACTCCGTTCTGCCGTGGGAAGAGGCGAAAATCCGCATTCTTAACGCCAGCCACAGCTGCATCGCCTGGGCAGGGACGCTGGTCGGACAGGACTTTATTCACCAGAGCACGCAGACCCAGGCGATCAAAGAGATGGCCTGGGAGTATGTGACCCAGGACGTTATTCCCTCGCTGTCGCCCAGCCCGCTTGAGCTGGAAGCATACCGCGACGTAGTGTTGGCCCGCTTTGCCAATCCTTATATCCGCGATACCAACCAGCGAGTCGCGGCGGACGGCCTGTCAAAAATCCCGGGATTTATTACGCCGACCCTGACGGAATGCTACGCCCGTGGCGAGACGCCTCGCGCTACGGCGGTGCTGCCCGCGCTTTTTTTCCTGTTTTTACAGCGCTGGCATCGCGGCGAGCTTCCTTATGTCTATCAGGATGGCGCGCTGGAAGCAGAAAGCTGGCACCGCATCATGGCAAGCCCGGACGCGCTCGCACGTTTTGCCGCCGACGAGGCGCTGTTTGGCCCGCTTGCCCACGATACCGCCTTTGCCACGCTGCTGGCGGAGACGGTTGCCACGCTCGATGAATGGGCCAAAGTCCCTCAACCGGTGAACGAGTAAGGAGTCGGTAATGTATCTCGGGATCGATCTTGGCACCTCTGAAATCAAAACGCTGGTTATCGATGCCGCAGGCGAAATCGTGGCCGCCAGCGGTGTAAAACTGGACGTACAGCGGCCGCAGCCCCACTACGCGGAGCAGGAGCCGCACAGCTGGTGGCTGGCGCTGGAGCAGGCCATTGACGAGCTGCGCCAGCAGGCTGGTGCTCGCTGGCAGCAAATCCGCGCCATCGGGCTTTCCGGCCAGATGCATGGCGCGGTGCTGCTGGACAGGGAAAATCAGGTATTGCGCCCGTGCATATTATGGAACGACACGCGTAGCGCAGCCGAGTGCGAGGAGCTGACGCAACGGGCTGCCGACCTGCACAGCGTGGCGGGCAATTTAGCGATGCCCGGTTTTACCGCGCCGAAGCTGCTGTGGGTCGCCCGCCATGAACCCGAGATTTTTTCTCGCATCGCCAGCGTTCTGCTGCCTAAGGACTATCTGCGCTGGCAGATGTGCGGTGAAAAGATCAGCGATATGTCCGATGCCGCCGGTACGCTGTGGCTGGATATCGCCAGGCGCGACTGGTCGGATGCCCTGCTGGCGGCCTGCGGGCTGAACCGCGACCAGATGCCGCGGCTGACGGAGGGATCGCAGCCCGGCGGCAGGCTACAGGCTGATGTCGCGCGGCGCTGGGGCTTGCAGGAAGGTATAGTGATTGCGGGCGGCGGTGGCGATAACGCGGCCAGCGCGGTCGGGCTGGGGGCGATTGAACCCGGCGACGCTTTTATTTCCCTTGGCACCTCCGGCGTGCTGTTTGCGGTCAACGATCGTTTTCGTCCCGCGCCGGCCTCGGCCGTACACGCTTTTTGCCATGCCTTGCCCGATCGCTGGCACCAGATGAGCGTCATGCTGACGGCGGCCTCCAGCCTGCGCTGGCTGTGCGATCTGCTGAACGCCACCGAAACCGATCTGCTGACCGAGGTGGCGGCGCTAAGCGAGACGGTTCAGCGCAGCGCCCCGCTCTTTTTGCCCTACCTTTCCGGTGAACGCACGCCGCATAACGATCCGCAGGCCACCGGCGCTTTTCATGGTCTGACCCATGCCACTAACCGTGCAGCGCTGGCCTATAGCGTGCTGGAGGGCGTCGCCTTCGGCATTGCCGACGGCCTACAGGCGTTGCGGGCGGCAGGCACCGAGCTGGAAAGCTGTTCGTTGACCGGCGGCGGCGCGCGAAGCGGGTTCTGGGCGCAGCTGATTGCGGATACGCTGGATCTGCCGATAGTTACCCATCAGGGCGGCGAAGCGGGCGGCGCATTGGGCGCGGCGCGTCTGGGCTGGCTGGCCGACGGCGGCGATCCGGCCGAGGTCTGCCGTAAACCTGCCGTGCTGCGGCGCTATCTGCCCAATGCGCTTCGTCATCATCATTTGCAAAGGCGGCTCGACCACTTCCGCCTGCTCTACCAACAGCAGCGCGATGCTCGCGCATCCGGTTTCTGAACACTGATGCGGACGCCTCAGGCGTCCGTCACCTGCACGCCTGAGAGGAAATATGATGAAATCAGCCAATAACTGGTTCGGCCTCCCCTTGTCGTTAATATGGGGTTATATCGCCATCGCCGTCTTTATGAGCGGGGACGGCTTTGAAATGGCTTTCCTGTCGAAGCACATTACCGATCTCGGCTTTTCGCCCGCGCAGTCTGCGCTGGTGTTCACGGTTTACGGCGGCGCAGCGGCGCTGGCGGCCTGGAGCTCCGGCGTAGTCGCGGAGATCATTACGCCGCAGCGCGCAATGCGTATCGGTTTTCTACTGTGGGTAGTGATGCATATTCTGTTTATGACGCTGGGCCTGGGGCTGCGCAACTATCCGCTGATGCTGCTGTTCTACGGCATTCGCGGTCTTGCCTATCCGCTGTTCATTTATTCGTTTGTGATGCTGATTGTGCAGAACGTGCCTAAACACCAGCTCTCTTCCGCCATGGGCTGGTTTTGGGCGATGTATTCCATCGGCATCGGCTGCGTCGGCAGCTATCTGCCCAGCTTTACCATTCCCTGGCTCGGTGAAACCGGCACCCTGTGGTTTGCTATAGCCTGGGTAGCGGCTGGCGGGCTGATGGCGATGACTCTGCTGCGCAAGGTCGGCGGCGAGAGCGAGAAAGCCAATCTTTCCCCACGTGAAAAACTGACCGAGCTGTCGCGGGCCGTGACCATTCTCTTCACTAACCGCAACATCTTCCTGGCCTGCCTGATCCGCATTATCAATACGCTGTCGCTGTTTGGCTTTGCGGTGATTATGCCGATGCTGTTCGTCGGGCGCCTGGGCTTTACCATGTCGGAATGGCTGCAAATCTGGGCGGTATTCTTTTTCGTTACCATCTTCACCAATATTATGTGGGGCGTGCTGGGCGAATATATCGGCTGGATCCGTCAGGTGCGCTGGTTTGGCTGCCTGGGCTGCGCGATTTCCAGCCTGGCCTTCTATTACCTGCCGGTGACCTTTGGTCATAACTTCTGGATGGCGCTGGTGCCCGCCGTCATGCTGGGCATTACCGTCGCGGCGTTTGTGCCGATGACGGCGGTATTTCCCGTGCTGGAGCCGAAGCATAAAGGTGCGGCGATCTCCATCTACAACCTCTCCGCTGGCCTGAGCAATTTTCTTGCGCCCGCCATCGCCTCGCTGGTACTGCCCTTTTTTGATATCAAGGGCGTGGTCTGGACCTACACCGCGCTTTACCTGTTAGCCGGGGTGCTGACGTTGATTATTCAGGTAGAACAACCCTCCAGAAAAAGCGCCAAAAACAACCTTAATAACTACGGTTCAACGGCCGCGACGCCCGATAAAACGTAGGTTTGGCTTTTGGCACTTTTTTAAACGGGACGTCACCAAAAGTGACGTCCCTGTTTTTTATGTGGCTAAAAAGGCCTGGATGAGTTCCCTTTGCTGAGCAAAAAATGTTAAAATTGACCTCAATCAATAATCACTCGAGCCAACACTATGATCCCGGAAAAACGTGTTATCAACAGACGTATCCAGTCTGGCGGTTGTGCGATTCACTGTCAGGATTGCAGCATCAGCCAGCTCTGTATTCCTTTCACGCTGAACGAGCACGAACTCGATCAGCTGGATAACATCATCGAGCGCAAAAAGCCTATTCAGAAAGGGCAAACGCTGTTCAAAGCCGGTGACGAACTGAAGTCGCTGTATGCCATTCGTTCCGGGACCATCAAAAGCTATACCATTACCGAACAGGGCGACGAGCAGATCACCGGCTTTCACCTGGCGGGCGATCTGGTAGGCTTCGACGCCATCAGCGGCGGTCAGCACCCCAGCTTTTCTCAGGCGCTGGAAACCGCTATGGTCTGCGAAATTCCTTTTGAAACCCTGGACGATCTGTCTGGCAAAATGCCCAGCCTGCGTCAGCAGATGATGCGGCTGATGAGCGGCGAGATTAAGGGCGATCAGGAGATGATCCTGCTACTGTCGAAGAAAAATGCGGAAGAGCGTCTTGCCGCCTTTATCTATGGCCTTTCCCGCCGCTTCGGCGAGCGCGGCTTCTCCCAGCGCGAATTCCGTCTGACCATGACCCGTGGCGATATCGGCAACTACCTCGGCCTGACGGTTGAAACCATCAGCCGCCTGCTGGGCCGCTTTCAGAAAAGCGGTATGCTGGCGGTGAAAGGCAAATACATCACTATCGAAAATCATGAGGTGCTGTCGCAGCTGGCTGGTCAAAGCCGCGCGATTGCCTGATGCTATGCCGGACTGGTTCGCTAGTCCGGCTGCTTTTCTTCGACCGGTGACCCGGTGCGTTAATCCATCTGTTTTTCCATTCTCTGGCCCGGTACGTTAATCCGCCTGTTTTTCCATTCTCTGGCCCGGTGCGCTGACCTGGCAGTTTTGTCCATCCTGCCGCTTGATTTGCGTCTTTTCACTCGCCCTTCACTATGCTGTCATAGCCCCCGTTTAGCCGTTTTCGCGCGGTGGAAAAGCGGGCAGACGACCGTACCAGCCGCTTTTAGCGATCCTTTTGTTATAATATTGATCTGGCTATAACTTTTTCTTTCTTTCCCGACGTTGATTGGGCTATCTTTTAAGCTAACCAGCGTATGGAGGACCCGTTATGGCTAAGTACCAAAACATTCTCGTGGCGATCGACGCGCAACAGGACGACCAGCCAGCGCTGCGCCGTGCTGTCTATCTTAATCAGCGCCTCGGTGGTCAGATCACGGCTTTTCTGCCTATCTATGATTTTTCTTACGAAATGACGACGCTGCTGTCGCCCGACGAGCGCGTCACCATGCGCAAAGGGGTGATCAGCCAGCGCACCGAATGGATCCGCGAGCAGGCAAAAGCCTATCTGGCCGCGGGCGTGAACATTGATATCAAGGTGGTCTGGCATAACCGCCCCTACGAGGCGATTATTCAGGAAGTGCTGGACGGCGGCTACGATCTGCTGCTGAAGATGGCACATCAGCACGACCGACTTCAGTCGGTGGTGTTTACGCCTACCGACTGGCACCTGCTGCGCAAGTGTCCCTGCCCGGTATGGATGGTAAAAGACCAGCCCTGGCCGGAAGGCGGCAAGGCGGTAGTGGCGGTAAATCTCGCCAGCGAAGAGCCACATCACGACCCGTTGAATACTCAACTGGTCAAAGAGACGCTGGAGCTGGCGAAACAGGTCAACCATACCGAAGTCCATCTGGTTGGCGCCTATCCTGTTACCCCGGTAAATATCGCCATTGAGCTGCCCGACTTCGATCCCAGCGTTTACAACGATGCGATCCGTGGTCAGCACCTGCTGGCGATGAAGGCATTACGGCAAAGCTTCAGCATCGACGAAAAGTTTACTCATGTAGCAAAAGGCCTGCCGGAAGAAGTGATCCCGGACCTGGCGGATCGGCTGGACGCTGGCGTGGTGGTGCTTGGCACTATTGGCCGCACCGGACTGTCAGCGGCTTTCCTGGGCAATACGGCGGAGCAGGTTATCGATCATCTGCGTTGCGATCTGCTGGCGATCAAGCCGGAAGGCTTCGTATCGCCGATCGAACTGGATGATGACGAAGACGACTGATCGTTAGTCAAAAAAGAGGCCGGGGAACTCCCCGGCCTCTTACCTTCAGCGCCTGTTACAGCGCTTTCAGAATGGCATCCACCGTGGCTTTCGCATCACCAAACAGCATCTGGGTGTTGTCACGAAAGAACAGCGGGTTCTGCACGCCGGCATAGCCGGTGTTCATGGAACGCTTAAAGACCACCACGTTCTGCGCTTTCCACACTTCCAGCACCGGCATCCCCGCGATTGGGCTGCGCGGATCTTCCTGCGCCGCCGGGTTGACGGTATCGTTGGCGCCAATCACCAGCACGGTATCCGTTTCGCTGAAGTCGTCGTTGATTTCATCCATTTCCAGCACGATATCGTAAGGCACCCGCGCCTCGGCCAGCAGCACGTTCATATGGCCCGGCAGACGTCCGGCGACCGGATGAATGCCAAAGCGCACCTTAATGCCCTGCGCACGCAGCTTCTCGGTGATTTCCGCTACGGGATACTGCGCCTGCGCTACCGCCATCCCGTAGCCTGGGGTGATGATCACGCTGCGCGAGTTTTTCAGCAGTTCCGCCGTTCCCTGCACGTCAATTTCGCGGTACTCGCCCGCCTCCTCGCCTTCGCCGGTCGAGCTGCTGTCGGTGCCGAAACCGCCTGCGATAACGCTGATAAAGGAGCGGTTCATCGCCTTACACATAATGTAAGAGAGAATGGCGCCGCTTGAACCGACCAGCGCGCCGGTCACGATCAGCAGGTCGTTGCTGAGCATAAAGCCCGCCGCCGCCGCCGCCCAGCCCGAATAGGAGTTGAGCATAGATACCACGACCGGCATATCCGCGCCGCCGATGGAAGCCACCAGATGCCAGCCGAACGCCAGCGCAATGATGGTCATCAGCAATAGCGCAAAGCCCTGCCATCCCGTGCTGTCGGTGCGCACAAAGATAATCAGCAGGCAAAGCGATACCACCAGCGCCAGCAGGTTAAGCCGGTGCCGGTGCGGCAGCGCCAGCGGCCGGGAAGAGAGTTTCCCGCACAGCTTGCCCCAGGCGACCAGCGAACCGGTGAAGGTCACCGCGCCGATAAAGATACCGATAAAGACCTCAGTGAGATGAATGTTCTCTATCACCGCATCCATTCCGGGCGCGTGATAGAGATAGCTGTTAAAGCCCACCAGCACCGCAGCCAGGCCAACGAAGCTGTGCAGCACCGCCACCAGCTCCGGCATTTCGGTCATTTCGACCTTTTTTGCCAGCCGCACGCCAATCGCGCCGCCGATCACCATCGCCAACAGCACCCAGCCGACGCTGCTGCTGTCGGGGCCAAGCAGCGTCGCCAGCAGCGCAATCGCCATGCCGCTGATGCCAAACAGGTTGCCCTGCTTAGCGGTTTCATGCTTCGACAGCCCGGCCAGGCTGCAAATAAAAAGAATTGCGGCAACAATGTATGCTGCAGTCACTAATCCGCCAGACATTGATTACCCCTTAGTTCTTACGAAACATTTTCAGCATGCGCTGAGTCACGGTGAAGCCACCGAAGATATTGATGCTGGCAATCAGCACGGCAATAAAGGAGAAGAAGCTGACCCAGCCGCCGTGCCCCATTTGCAGTACCGCGCCGACCACGATGATGCCGGAGATAGCGTTAGTGACCGACATCAGCGGCGTATGCAGCGCGTGGCTGACGTTCCACACCACGTAGTAACCCACCACGCAGGCGAGCGCGAACACGGTAAAATGGGTCAGGAAGGCGGGCGGCGCAACGTTAGCGAGCCAGCCGAACAGCACGATAGCCAGCGCAAACAGCGCATATTTTCGGAAGGGTGAAGCAGGTTTCGCTTCTGGTTTCTCTGGCGCTTTGGCGGCCGCAGGCGCCGCTTTCGGCGCGGCGGAAACCTGAATCGGCGGTGCAGGCCAGGTGATTTCGCCCTGGCGCACCACGGTTACGCCCCGGATGACCACATCGTCGAAGTCGACAGTAATCTCGCCATTCTTCTCCTTGCAAAGCAGTTTAAGCAGGTTGACGAGGTTGGTGCCGTAAAGCTGTGAGGATTGACCAGGCAGGCGGCCCGGCAGATCGGTATAGCCGATAATTTTCACGCCGTTTTCAGTTGTGGTGACCTGGTCCGCTACGGTCAGCTCACAGTTGCCGCCGGTTTGTGCCGCAAGATCGACAATAACGCTGCCTGGCTTCATGGCAGCCACCATGTCGGCAGTGATCAGTTTCGGTGCAGGTTTGCCGGGGATTAGCGCAGTGGTGACAATGATATCCACTTCCTTCGCCTGCGCGGCGAACAGCGCCATTTCCGCTTTAATAAAGGCCTCTGACATCACTTTCGCATAGCCGTCGCCGCTGCCCGCCTCTTCCTCGAAATCGAGTTCAAGGAATTCCGCGCCCATGCTCTGCACCTGCTCTTTCACTTCCGGGCGGGTATCAAAAGCACGCACGATAGCGCCAAGGCTGCCTGCCGCACCGATGGCCGCCAGCCCGGCGACGCCTGCGCCGATAACCATCACCTTAGCCGGTGGCACTTTGCCTGCGGCGGTGATCTGGCCCGTAAAGAAGCGGCCAAACTCATGCGCGGCCTCGATGATCGCACGATAGCCGGCGATGTTAGCCATCGAGCTGAGCGCATCCAGCGACTGCGCGCGGGAAATACGCGGCACCGCATCCATCGACATCACGGTGACGTTGCGCGCCGCCAGCTTCTCCAGCAGCGCCGGATTTTGCGCGGGCCAGATAAAGCTGACCAGCGTACTGCCCTCACGGGTTTGCGTAATTTCTTCATCCCCGGGCGCGTTGACTTTGAGCACGATATCCGCCTGCCAGACGGCGTCGGTATCGACCAGCGTAGCGCCCGCTGCGGCATAAGCGTCGTCGTCAAAGCTGGCTAACCTGCCTGCGCCCCGCTCCACCGCCACGCTGAAGCCCAGCGCCAGCAGCTGCTCAACCGTTTTGGGCGTGGCGGCGACTCGCGTTTCATTGGGCAACCGCTCTTTGGTAATTCCAATCAGCATAGTATTCCCTTTCATCAGAGGTAAGACGATTTCTTACTGCGGCGGCGCGGCTTAAGCGCCACCTGTTTTACTGCGAACACCTTATAAACTACTGAAAACGGCACGGTCATACCAGCCGTTGCCGTACCGTTTGCCCTTTTTATATCTGAAAAATTCGGCGCAGGCGGCAAAAACGCGATTTTCAGCGCTTATTTCGCGATGTTCCTCGCATAATCTGCTAAGGAAAAGTAACAAAACGGTAAAGAAGCGGCGACAAAAGGTAATATTTAACAGCCAATTAACTGTAATAACGATAGTATTTAGTGGCTTAAGTGGTAAAGCCGTTGGCAAAGGTATTATTTAACATTTTTTTAATATGACCTGCCGCCGCTGCGCTTATCGCGGTGCCGCCTGACTCAAAATGGCTGAGACAGGACGCATTATTACATGCAATAATCGAGAGCTAATCTGTTACACATCAAGAGTCCAGCACGTTTTCGTACTCATTTTTTTTGCGCAAGGCGAAGGATTATTTTTATGAAGCTGAAGATTACTATTCTGGCATCAGCCCTGTTGTCGCTCACCTCACTTTCCGCTTATGCGGCCCAGGAACTGACGCCGGAAAAAGCGGCGGCGCTGAAGCCTTTCGATCGCATCAGCATTACCGGCCGTTTTAATGCCATTAACGAAGCCAACGAGGCGATTTCAAAACGTGCCGACGAGCTGGGCGCGAAAGCTTTTTACGTACAAAGTATTAACGACAGCAACAACAATGGCGGCAACTGGCGCGTGGTGGCGGATATCTATCGCGACGATGCGCAGCCGGCGCCGAAATCGCAGGATCGCGTGATCAATGGCGTGCGCGAGCTGACCAAGTCGGAAGCCTATAAGCTGGAACCCTTTGATACGGTTTCCGTCAGCGGCTTCTACCACAGCCAGCCGGACGTTAACGACGCTATTACCCGAAAAGCGAAAGAGAAAGGCGCGGCTTCGTTCTTTATTATCCGTCAGATCGACGCCAACAGCGGCGGCAATCAGTATATTACCGCCTATGTTTACAAAGCCGATGCGAAAGCGCGCCAGGTGCAGTCTCCGGATCTGATCCCGGCCGATTCTCAGGCAGGTAAAGCTGCCATCGCCGCAGGCGGTACTGCCGCGAAGGCTGTGCAGATCCCCGGCGTCGCCTCTTCCGAAACGCCAAGCAATAAAGTTGGCCGCTTCTTTGAAACGCAGTCCTCTACCGGCGAACGCTATACCGTGAGAACGCCGCAGGGCAAAAGCGTGCAGGAAGTCAACGCCATTACCGCAGCGCAGATGCAGCCGTTCGACAGCGTCACCTTTACCGGCCACTTCGGTACGCCTACGGAGATCTCCGACGCCGTGGGCCGGGCCGCGATTGAGAAAGGCGCCAAGTATTATCATATTACTCGCCAGTGGTCTAACCAGAGCGGCGGCAACCTGACCGTTTCTGCCGACCTGTTTAAGTAAGCATCAGCAAAGGCGCGCCTGTACGTCTGGCGCGCCTCTCTCAGGCAAAACGCTACAGCGCTCACCGCCGCCCCGCTGCATAACTTCCCGCCATAATTTGCATACTCAATCACTTTTCGCCCTCTTTCGCATTGCATCTCGCTGGGCCACTCCGTAAAATCGCCGCCGGTTTCAGGGGATCTCTTCGGGTTTAGCCGTGCAAAGCGTATAAATTGCGAGCCATTCATCCTGTTATGGTTTTTTATTCTGGTTTTGGGATGCTTTTTTGGACAAAAAATTAGGTCTTACCGCGCTGACGGCGCTGGTACTGAGTTCCATGCTGGGCGCCGGCGTTTTTAGTCTGCCGCAAAATATGGCGTTAGTGGCCGGCCCGGCGGCGCTGCTGACGGGCTGGGCGATCACCGGCGTCGGCATTATTATGCTGTCGCTGGCGCTGCTGCTGCTGACCCGCCTTAAACCCGAGCTGGACGGCGGCATCTATACCTATGCCCGTGCCGGTTTTGGCGAGCTGGTCGGCTTCTGCTCGGCCTGGGGCTACTGGCTGTGCGCGGTTATCGCTAACGTCTCATATCTGGTGATTGTGTTCTCCGCCCTGAGCTTCTTTACCGACTCGCCGGGCCACGTGGTGTTTGGCGATGGCAATACCTGGCAGGCCATGCTGGGCGCTTCGGTGCTGCTCTGGCTGGTGCACTGGCTGGTGCTGCGCGGCGTGCAGACGGCGGCGAGTATTAACCTTGTCGCCACCCTGGGCAAACTGGTGCCGCTGGGGCTGTTTGTGGTGCTGGCAATAGCGGCCTTTAATCTTGAGCGTTTCCGCTTTGATTTTTCAGGCATCGAGCTGGGCGTGCCGGTTTGGGAGCAGGTCAAAAACACCATGCTGATCACGCTGTGGGTGTTTATCGGCGTGGAAGGCGCGGTAGTGGTTTCCGCACGGGCGAGGAACAAAAAAGATGTGGGACGCGCCACGCTGCTGGCGGTAATTGCCGCGCTGGTGGTCTATCTGTTGGTTACGCTGCTTTCTCTTGGCATTGTGCCGCGAGCGGAACTGGCCCAGATGCGTAATCCTTCGATGGCGGGCCTGCTGAACCGCCTGATTGGCTCATGGGGCGATATGGTTATCGCGCTGGGGCTGATCGTCTCGGTTAGCGGCGCCTATCTCAGCTGGACGATTATGGCGGCGGAAGTGCCGATGCTGGCGGCCGGAAACGGCACCTTCCCGCGCTCGCTGGCGAAGCAGAACGCGCGCGGCGCGCCCTCTGCCTCGCTTTGGCTGACCAATCTGAGCGTTCAGGGCTGCCTGATCCTGATTTGGCTGACCGGTTCAGATTACAACACGCTGCTGACCATCGCTTCCGAAATGGTGCTGGTGCCCTATCTTCTGGTCGGTGCCTACCTGTTTAAAGTCGCTCGCGCGCAGCAGAAAACGGCGGCGCTGGTCGTCGCATTGGGTGCCAGCGCCTACGGTTTGTGGCTGCTGTACGCCTCCGGGCCGCTGCACCTGCTGCTTTCCGTGGTGCTTTATGCGCCCGGGATGCTGCTGTTTATCTGGGCGCGCCGCAACGGCCGGGGAAATGGCTATCTGAATAAACTGGAAAAAATAGCGATGGGCGTGCTGATTGCCGGTGCTGCACCGGCAACGTGGATGCTGCTGCGTTAGTGAGAAAAAGCGGGCATGGCGATCGTTAACCGATCGTCATGCTGTTCCAGCGAAAGTGGCTTGACGTACTCTTCGCGGATAGCCTCAAGCTGCTGTTCAGAAAGCGGATAAGGCAGCAGGATTTCAAAGCGTTCAATGTGCTGTTGTTCAGCCAGGGTTATCAATCGGGCGATATTTATCTCATCGCTTACCTGGGTAGAAATGATTTGCAGCGCCAGCGCTTTCAGCCTTTCCGATGGCGGACAGGACTGGTCGGGCGAGTTTTTGGTCACCATGCCGAAAATAGGCATGACGCCGTAAATAGCGTCGACAAAGCTCCAGCGTTTTTTACAGGAAGCCGCGAGAAAATCGATATAGTTCAGGCAGATATGGCAATCCCGTCCCGTTGAAGCCAGCTCTTTATCAGACACCCTTTTCTCCCCTTTCTCCGTTAATCAACGCACCGCGTCGTCAGGCAACAACCCTGTCGAATATAATGACATATTTTACGCCATTTATACTATACATCGAGAGTTATTTAGCCCTGACTTATAGTAGTCAGCGTAAACATTGGGTAATGTTGTTACTCCCAGGTAAAAAAATGTCGCTATGAATAAAATAGTATTCGTTGAGGACGATCGGGATGTGGGCGAACTTATCGCCGCCTACCTGAAGCGTCATGATATTGAAGTGATCGTAGAAAGCCGTGGCGACCGCGCCGAAGCCACCATTGAGGCCGCCATGCCGGATCTGGTGATGCTGGATATTATGCTGCCCGGCAAGGACGGCATGACGCTGTGCCGCGATCTGCGCGCCAGCCAAACATGGTCCGGCCCGATTGTGCTGCTGACCTCGCTGGACAGCGATATGAATCATATTTTATCGTTGGAGATGGGCGCCAACGACTATATCCTTAAAACCACGCCGCCTGCGGTGCTGCTGGCGCGCCTGCGGCTGCATCTGCGTCAGGCCGCGACGCACAGCGGCGACGAGGCGGTGATTGCTCCGGCCATGAGCGCACAGAAAACCCTGCGTTTCGGCACGTTGACCGTGGATGCCGTTAACCGCCAGGTCACGCTGGGCGGCGAAATCATCGCTCTTTCCACCGCTGACTTCGATCTGCTGTGGGAGCTGGCGACGCATGCCGGATCGATTCTTAACCGCGATGCCCTGTTGAAAACGCTGCGCGGCGTGAGTTACGACGGCATGGACCGCAGCATCGACGTGGCGATCTCACGCCTGCGTAAAAAGCTGCTGGACAGCGCAACCGAGCCTTATCGCATTAAAACCATCCGTAATAAAGGCTATCTGTTTGCGCCACACGCCTGGGATACGCAATAAAAATCGTTCGTCTGGCGGATGTCGGTAAAATTTTGTTCTGCCGATCCGTGTCAGGACGATTGTGCAGCAGGCAGCCTTTTTGTTCTGCCGATTCGTTCAAGGACAATCGCGCAGCAGGTAGTCCTGTTCCCGACATTACCAGCCGGGACATGTAACCGAAACAGCGGCTCAGCACTTTAATAAAACCGAATAAACCTGTGACAAGGCCCACCGAAGTGGGCCTTTGCATTTTCAGTGGTAAAATCCGGTATGGCCCGGAGGGCCAAAATGCTGAGCCGCGCTCCGTGGAAGCGGCGGTGGCCCTATATGTTGACTGCCGCTGCCTGCTGTCCCTGGCGCACCAGCATGATGATGCCGGTCTGATGATGGGCTGGAATGATGATGCGTGCCGTCAGCCACTACGCAGCCAGCCAGGGCTGCGCTTCCCAATACTATGAGCAAACCTGATATTACTTTTTTTACAAACATAATCTTTTCCGGTTAAGTAGCACCCGCTCAGAATATGGCTGGGATTTTATACCAACGTTAAATGCAAAGGGAGTTTTACAGCATTCTTCAAATTTAATGCCCAGGATCAATTTAATACAGCAAATTTTTTCCGCATGAGAAAACATGACACAAAAGTGGACACCCAAGAACATGCATCACTTTTTAGCGCCAAAAACCTTCTTTTCCTGTTCTGAAACCAGACGTTAAAAATTGATGATATCGTGAAAACAGATAAGCCTTTTTAACTTCTCCATAGGGTGAAAGAGGATTTATGCAAACATACATTAACACATTTCAATTAAATAACCTTCTTGAAGGTAAAAATCAAATAACCGCTATAAAAATTCCTATAAGCTCCAATATTGATAATTAAGTAAATCTGTTTTGGGAGAAAAACTATTGGGATTTTAAGGGATACCTCTTTACAATCCCCGGAGAAAAACACATAGTGTTTTTATCTAATTGCCCTTCAGACACGGCCTTATTTTAACTATCTTACCCGGAAGCTATTTCAATGGATAAAAGGATGAGTTATGGATAACTACTTAGCGAGAGCCCCCTTCACCCGTTACTTCCTTACAATGGCAGACCTTGAGGCACGGCAACTTTCAAGACTTGCTGCCCAACTGGCAGATCGCCACCTCAGAAATATAGCTGTAAGAATGGATTTCAGGGACAATATACAAAATTTTATCGATCATCAGTTACAAACTATCCGAACCGCCCGGCAGGATGCTCTCTGTCAGCAATCTCTCAATAATCTCAAGCAGGAAAGAGCGTATATGGAAAGTCAGGAGCGCCAGTTAAGCATGGGTAATGCTAAAATTGTGGCGACCGCCCAGTTAAAGCAGGAAAATGGGGTATGGGGTTATGTAATTAATGGTGTTGGCGTAGTACTTAGTGGGTTTCAGATTGTTGCAGGCCTCGGAGTGGCAATATCATCATTATCTACCGGGAATATTGTCGGATTTGCCTTTGGTGGTATGCTTGTGCTACATGGCACTAATGCGCTTGAGGAGAGTATTGTAAATTTAAAAAATAATAAAGATAATGCTGAAGGTTTTTTGAAGGATCGTTATATCTGTACAGCAAAGCTTTTTGGCTTCACCGACAAAACAGGCAGACTAGCTTATAGTTATATGGACTTATTCCTGTCTGCTTACGGCATGACCAGATTGGTCATAAAACCTGAAAAATGGCGATTATTTTACTACCTCAGATCGGATTACATAAGAAATATAAAGAAAATGTCACGCACCGATCTTGTTATTGAAATGGGAAGCGATGCAGTGACGCTCAAATCAATTTACAGTAATGATCACAAATAACGATTCCTTCTCCTAAAAAAATATGCCTTGGCACCTAGCTTTAAAGGTGCCACATACCAGGTGACAATAAATGTAAAACCTAACGTTATTAAAACAGCTGTTACGTCAGTATGCTCTCTTATGAAAAAACCACTCATATAAAAAAATATAACCACTGCCAATAATATTAAAGCACCAATAAACCTTCTACTTAAGTCAATCAACAGCGCCTGATATGTCGTTGTATCTTGTTCAACCCGATGTTTGAGCAGGGCAATTTCCTTTGCGCTAAACCCCTGTTCTGAAAGTTTTTCTTCCATTTCACTATTTGTCATATTTAATCCTTATTTGACGTTATCCCTGATTAGCTATAATAACGCGATCGATGCAAAGGGCAACATAAACCCCGTTTTTTGCCGGGTCTATAATTGTGTTATCAATCCGCTGTCCATGCTGAAAAAATCAGTGCTTCGCCGAATCCATAGCATCGGTATTCACACTATAAAATTGCCTGAACCCGCTTTTGATGCGTCAAGGAAGCAGAAAAAGCTTACCGGACATCTTCCAAAAGTCCTTGTAACTGTTCAGCCACGCGCATTTTGAACTGCAAGGATACACAAGCTTTATTTTGTGTTCGTCTCCGGATCGAAGCGTGGTAGCCAGGCCTCTCACTATCGGGACTCTGGAACATCTATCCGGGACAGAGCCGTGAGGCGAGCAGGGTTTTATCGCCGCCCATATCAGTCAAGGCATACATTTTACCTGCTGGAGGCTATCTGCCGACGCAGGCCCGGCTTTCATTGCTAATCGGAGGATGCAGAAATGGTTTACACCGTCTGCTCACCGTGAATAAATGCACTGGGCCGAACTGTTGAACAAGCGCACAGGGGGATTACGTCCTGCCCCCACAGTGCCCTTTCAGCCATCGCGATATAGCTAAATTTATGTTTTTAGGTAAAAAAAAATGAAGAAGCTGTTTATTCAGTTTTATCTGCTGCTGTTTGTCTGTTTTCTGGTCATGGCGATGCTGGTGGGGCTGGTGTATAAATTTACCGCCGAGCGTGCCGGGCGAGAGTCAATGGATGACCTGATGAAAAGCTCGCTCTACCTGATGCGCAGCGAGCTGCGGGAAATCCCGCCCCGCGACTGGAATAAAACCATCGATAATCTGGATCTTAACCTCTCTTTTAAGCTGCATATCGAGCCGATGAACAAGTATCAGCTGGATGCGCCTACCATGCGCCGCCTGCGCGCGGGCGGGATCGTCGCCCTTGATGACGAATACACTTTTTTACAGCACATTCCGCGCAGCCATTATGTGCTGGCCGTGGGGCCGATCCCTTACCTCTTTTTCCTGCACGAAATGCGCATCCTGGATATCGTGCTGCTGGCCTTTATCGGCATTTCGCTGGCGCTGCCGGTGTTTATCTGGATGCGGCCGCACTGGAAAGACATGCTGCGGCTGGAGTCGGCGGCGCAGCGCTTCGGCCAGGGCCATCTGGACGAGCGGATCCATTTTGATAACGCCTCCAGCCTGTTGCGGCTCGGCGTGGCCTTTAATCAGATGGCGGACAATATCAATACGCTGGTGGTCAGTAAAAAGCAGCTGATTGACGGCATCGCCCATGAGCTACGCACGCCGCTGGTGCGCCTGCGCTACCGGCTGGAGATGAGCGATAATCTTAGCGCCAGCGAAGCCGCCGCGCTGAATCGCGATATCGGCCAGCTGGAGTCGCTGATTGAAGAATTGCTGACCTACGCCCGCCTGGACAGGCCAAAGGTCGATCTGCATCTTCAGTCGCTCGATCTGGCTGCCTGGCTGAGCGAACGGCTGGACGATATCCGCATGGTGCATCCCGAATTTACCCTGGAGCTGGATACGCCGCAGCGTCAGAACCTGGGCGTGGCGGACACGCGGCTGATGGAGCGAGTGCTGGATAACCTGGTCAATAACGCGTTGCGCTATGCCCGGCAGCGCCTGCGCGTCGGGCTGTGGTTCGACGGCGATACCGCCTGCTTGCAGGTAGAGGATGACGGGCCGGGCATTCCACTGGCCGAGCGCGAACGGGTATTCGAGCCTTTCGTGCGTCTTGACCCCAGCCGCGACCGCGCGACCGGCGGCTGCGGGCTTGGGCTGGCGATTGTGCACTCGGTAGCGCAGGCCTTTGGCGGCACCGTGACTATCGACGCCAGCCCGCTTGGCGGCGCAAGCGTTCGCTTTTGCTGGCCGGTTGATTTACCCTTAACGCCTCCTCGCGCTGTCTGACAGCGCCATGACTAAAAGGATATCTATGTCATCCGCCTATGCAAATCTGACCCGAACCTTTACCCGTCTTTCCCGCTTCGGCCATCTGTCAGCCATCGCCGGCTGGGATATGATGACCATGATGCCGCCCGGCGGCAGTAGCGCACGCGGCGCGGCGCTGGCCGAACTGAGCGTGCTGCGTCATGAAATCCTGACCGATAAAGCCGTGGCGCAATGGCTGGATCAGGCTGCCAATGAAACCCTGAATGACGTGGAGCGCGCTAACCTGCGTGAGATGCGCCGCGCTTACGATCAGGCCGCCCTGCTGCCTGCCGCGCTGGTCGAGGAAAAATCTCTCGTCGGCGCCCGCTGCGAACACGCCTGGCGTCAGCAGCGCCCCGCCAATGACTGGCAGGGTTTTGCCGCTAATCTGAAGGAAGTAGTAAAGCTGAGCCGGGCGGAAGCCGAGCTGCGCGCGCAGGCGAACGGCTGCTCCCGTTACGATGCGTTACTGGATCTTTATGAGCCTGGCATGACCGCCGCCAAGCTGGACAGCACCTTCGGCGAGCTGAAGCAGTGGCTGCCTTCGCTGCTGGCGCGTATTGTCGAGAAGCAGTCACGCCAGCCGGTTGCCGTACCGGTTGGCCCTTTCGCGGTGGAGTCGCAGCAGCTGCTGGGCAACGCGCTGATGAAGCTGCTTAATTTTGACTTTAACGCCGGGCGACTGGACGTCAGCGCGCATCCGTTTTGCGGCGGCGTTCCGGAAGATGTACGCATTACTACCCGCTACAACGCTAACGAATTTATCAGCGCGATGATGGGCGTGATCCACGAAACTGGCCACGCCTGCTACGAGCAGAATCTGCCGAAGCAGTGGGCCGGTCAGCCCGTTGCACTGGCCCGCTCCACCGCGATTCACGAGTCGCAAAGCCTTTTCTTTGAAAAGCAGCTGGGCCGCAGCACGGAGTTTTTGAGCCTGCTGCTGCCGCAGGTTAAAACGCTGATGGGCGACCGTCCTGAGCTGGAAGAAGCTAACTTTATCGCCCTTAACCAGCGCGTTAAGCCTGGTTTGATCCGCGTGGATGCGGATGAAGTGAGCTATCCCGCGCATATCATTCTGCGTTATGAGATCGAGCGTGCGCTGATCGAAAGCGAGATTGAAGTGGACGACATCCCGACGCTGTGGCAGGAGAAGATGCAGGCGCTGCTGGGGCTGGACACGACCGGCAACTATCGCGACGGCTGTATGCAGGACATTCACTGGACGGACGGCTCGTTCGGCTATTTCCCTACCTACACGCTGGGTGCCATGTACGCGGCACAGCTTTTCAACAGCGTGAAAAAGGCGCTGCCGCAGGTGCACAGCGATATCCGCGAAGGAAATCTGCAACCGATCTTTGACTGGCTACAGCAGAATATCTGGCAGCACGGCAGTCGTTTCACCACCCGTCAGCTGATTGAAAACGCCACCGGCGAAGATCTTAATCCGCGCTTTTTCCGGCAGCATCTGGAAAACCGCTACCTGTAACCAGTCCGCAAGCCCGTCGCGCCGGCGGGCTTTGTACAATCGGTAACACGCCGATACCAATCACTCACGGAAAGCCCGCCGCCCTTCCCTTATAGTCTCTTCACCGGCCCCGCAGTGGGCTGAAAAATGAAATAACACTTTGAGGGTTGTGCAATGAAAAAATTATTCGCTCTGGTTGTAGCCGCTGCTATGGGTATCTCTTCAGTTGCTTTTGCTGCTGAAACCACCGCCGCGCCAGCCACTACCGCACCGGCTGCTTCTACTACCGCCGCGCCAGCTCATGCCGCTAAGCATCACAAAGCGCACAAGAAAGCCGTGCAGAAAGCGCAGGCAGTTAAAAAACACAAGAAAGCCGTTAAACAGCCGGTAGCCCAGAAAGCTCAGGCAGCCAAGAAGGCCCACAAGAAAGCCGTTAAGCCAGCTGCACAGAAAGCGCAGGCTGCCAAGAAAGTACATCACAAAAAAGCGGCTAAACCAGTAGCGCAGAAAGCGCAGGCTGCCAAGAAAGTGCACCATAAAAAAGCAACCAAGCCAGTAGCGCAGAAAGCTCAGGCCGCCAAGAAAGTACACCACAAGAAAGCCGCTAAGCCAGTAGCGCAGAAAGCTCAGGCCGCCAAGAAAGTACACCACAAGAAAACCGCTAAGAAAGCCGCCGCGCCTAAAGCGTAATTGCCGAAGCAAGCCTTCAACTTAGTCTGTTCACTTAAACACCCGGTTCAGCCGGGTGTTTTTTTCCTGGAGTATCGGATGATGGTGCGCCGCTATTTATTCGAAATTATCCTGGCCTGTATGATTATCTGCGGCGCTATCGCCTTTAGCTTCTATCTTTAATACCCGTAGCCTGCTGATTTATAAATTAAACTTCCTTTTTACCGCCAGCCGACTATAGTTATTACCACCTGCGGTTTTTAATCTCCATTCAGAGAGAGACATGCGCCTGAAAGCTTTTTTTTTAATGGGATGTTTAGCCCTTTCATTTTGTAGCCACGCCGGTGACGACGACGCACAGGATGTCAGAACGCTGTTTTTCGGCAAAGACGATCGCCACCCTGTCAGCGATACCGCCAGCCAGCCGTGGGAAGCAATAGGCCAGCTGGAAACCGCCAGCGGCAACCTGTGTAGCGCCACCCTGATTTCGCCTCATTTAGCCCTGACTGCCGGCCACTGTCTGCTGGCGCCGCCGGGCAAAATCGATAAAGTCGTTGCGCTGCGTTTTATCGGGCATGATGGCGACTGGCGCTACGAAATTCACGATGTGGATACCCGGGTCGATCCCGCTTTAGGCAGAAAGCTTAAGGCCGACGGCGACGGCTGGATCGTGCCTTCATCGGCCGCACCTTACGATTACGGGCTGGTCGTACTGCATAATCCGCCTTCCGGCATAACACCCGTGCCGCTGTTTGACGGCAGCCGCAGCGATCTGACCGCCGCGCTGAAAACGCAACAGCGTCGGGTAACTCAGGCGGGCTACCCGGAAGATCATCTTGATACGCTCTATTCACACAGCAACTGTCTGATTACCGGCTGGGCGCAGAAAAATGTGCTGTCGCATCAGTGCGACACCCTGCCTGGCGACAGCGGTTCGCCGCTCCTGCTAAAAAGCGACAGCGGCTGGCAGCTGATTGCGGTACAAAGCTCTGCACCGGCGGCAAAAGATCGTTACGAAGCGGATAACCGCGCCATTGCCGTCACCGCCTTCCGGGACGGCCTGGAAACGCTGGCGCAGGAATAAAGGGATAAATGAATGCCGTCGGTTTGCGGCATTCAGGCAGGTTTTTAAGCTGTACTAGTGAATATCCTTTTTGCCTTTTCTCCAGCCGGATGCAGCAGGCAAAGCCGCTCACCAATCCTTAACGCGTTTTTACTGCTAATTCTTTTAGCAACAGCTATTTAAGTTTAAGAGCGTCCGCTGGCCTGTATTGCCTGCGGACGAGTTAATCTCAGAGCACTATCTCATCCATCGCCTGCTGAATACGCTTTTCCGAAACCGGATAAGGCGTGCCCAGCTGCTGAGCGAAATAGCTGACGCGCAGCTCTTCAATCATCCAGCGGATCTCTTTTACATCCTCATCATCGCGGCGAACCGGCGGCAGCTTGTTAAACCACCCCTGCCAGGCCTGCTGAACTTTCTCTATCTTGACCATTCTGGCGCGGTCGCTGTGCGGATCGACCGGCAGCTTTTCCAGACGGCGCTCGATAGCCTGCAAATAGCGAAGGGTGTCGGCAAGCTTGTTCCAGCCGTTGCCGGTAACGAAACCGCGATATACCAGGCCGTTCATCTGCGCTTTGATATCGGAAAGCGCCAGCGCCATCGTCATATCCACGCGCCCTTTCAGCCGCTTGTTGATAGCAAACACCGCCGTCAGGATCTGCTCGACCTTTTTGGCTATTTCCACCACGGTTTCGTTCAGCTCCGCTCGCACTTTTTCATGCAGCTGGCGGAAGCCCTCTTCCTGCCAGGTCGGGCCGCCATATTCGGCAATCAGCTTGTCCACGCCGCAGGCGATGCAGTCATCTATCAAATCCAGCACTTTGCCATAAGGGTTAAAGTAAAGCCCCAGCTTGGCTTTGTTCGGCAGCTTTTCATGCAGATATTTAATCGGCGAAGGGATATTGAGCAGCAGCAGCCTGCGCTGACCGCGCCACATCGCTTTTTTCTGCTCGTGCTCGGAATCAAACAGCCGGATCGCCACGCTCTCTTTTTCATCCACCAGCGCGGGCCATGCCTTCACGCTGTAGCTGCCGCGCTTCTGCTCGAAATGGTCTGGCAGATCGCCGAAGCTCCAGATATGCAGGCCGCTCTGCTCCAGCCCGTCATCCGCCACCAGCGACAGCGTTTCCTGCACTTTAGCCTTCAGCTGCTCTTTCAGCGCGGCGAGATCGCGTCCTTCCGCCAGCTTGCGGTTATGTTCGTCCACCACGCGGAAAGTCATTTTAAGATGATCGGGCACCTGATCCCATTGCCAGGCCTCACGGTCGATAGTGACGCCGCTCATCCGACGGAATTCGCGCTCCAGCGCGTCCACCAGCGGCAGCTCCAGCGGCGTGGCGCGCGCCAGAAAAGCGTCGGCGTAATTCGGCGCGGGCACAAAGTTACGGCGTAACGGTTTTGGCAACGACTTAATCAGCGCGATAACCAGCTCCCGCCGCACGCCGGGGATCTGCCACTCGAAGCCTTTTTCCTCAACCTGATTCAGCAGCGGCAGCGGGATATGCACCGTAACGCCATCCGCATCGGTTCCCGGCTCGAACTGGTAGCTCAGCTTCAGCTTCAGGTTGCCCTGTTGCCAAAAGTTAGGGTAATCCAGCTTGCTGATGTTCTCAGCGCCTTCGCGGATCAGCATCTCTTTAGCAAAATTAAGCAGCTCGGGCTGCTCGCGGCTCGCCTTTTTCCACCAACTGTCGAAATGCCGGGCGGAAATCACCTCGTGCGGAATACGCTGGTCATAAAAGGTAAACAGCGTCTCGTCATCCACCAGGATATCGCGTCGGCGCGATTTATGCTCCAGCTCTTCCACCTCTTCACGCAGTTTAAGATTGGCGCGGAAGAAGGCGTGACGCGTCTGCCAGTCGCCTTCCACCAGCGCGTGGCGGATAAACAGCTCGCGCGACAGCACCGGATCGATCGGGCCGTAGTTGACCTTGCGCGCCGCTACGATCGGCAGGCCGTACAGCGTGACTTTTTCACTGGCCATCACGGCGCCCTGGCCTTTCTCCCAGTGCGGCTCGCTGTAGCTGCGTTTAATCAGATGCTGCGCCAGCGGCTCGATCCATTCCGGCTCGATACGGGCGGCAATACGGCCCCAGAGACGGCTGGTTTCCACCAGTTCAGCGACCATCATCCACTTCGGCGGCTTTTTAAACAGGCCGGAGCCGGGGAAAATCGAGAAGCGGGCGTTGCGCGCGCCGGAGTACTCCTGCTTCTCGACGTCTTTCTGACCAATATGGGAAAGCAGCCCGGTCAGCAGCGCGGTATGCACGCCCCGGAAATCCGCCGGTTCGCTGTTCAGCGGAATACCCAGCTCGCGCACCACCTGCCGCAGCTGGGTGTAGATATCCTGCCATTCGCGCACGCGCAGATAGTTCAGGTAGTCCGTTTTGCACAGGCGTCGGAACTGGCTGGACGACAGCGCTTTCTGCTGCTCCTGAAGGTAGTTCCACAGATTGACGAAGGAGAGGAAATCGGACTCTTTGTCGGCAAAACGGCGATGTTTCTCGTCGGATGCCTGCTGTTTCTCAACCGGACGCTCGCGCGGATCCTGGATAGAAAGCGCGGCGGTGATAATCATCACTTCGCGGGTACAGGCGTATTTCTGCGCCTCCAGCACCATTTTCGCCAGGCGCGGATCGACCGGCAGCTGCGCCAGCGAACGGCCGGAAGGCGTCAGCTTGTAGTGCTGGTCGTCCAGGGTTATCGCGCCCAGCTCTTCCAGCAGCTTGACGCCATCCTGAATATTGCGTTTGTCCGGCGCTTCCACAAAAGGAAACGCGCCGATATCGCCCAAGCCCAGCGCGGTCATTTGCAAGATGACCGAGGCCAGATTGGTGCGCAAAATTTCCGGATCGGTAAAGGCCGGACGGCTTAAAAAATCCTCTTCCGAATAAAGGCGGATACAGATGCCCTCGGAAACGCGGCCGCAGCGTCCTTTACGCTGGTTTGCCGACGCCTGGGAAATCGGCTCAATCGGCAAACGCTGAACCTTGGTGCGGAAGCTGTAGCGGCTGATACGCGCCGTGCCGGGATCGATAACGTACTTAATACCGGGCACGGTCAGCGACGTTTCCGCCACGTTGGTCGCCAGCACGATGCGCCTGCCGCTGTGCGACTGGAAGACGCGGTTCTGCTCGGCGTTGGAAAGGCGCGCATAGAGCGGCAGGATCTCCGTATGCGGCAGATCGCGACGGTTCAGCGCATCGGCGGTGTCGCGAATTTCCCTTTCGCCGCTCATAAAGATCAGGATATCGCCACGGCTTTCCTGACCCAGCTCGTCCACCGCGTCAAAAATCGCCTGTAGCTGATCGCGTTCGGTGTCGTCCGCCTCTTCCACAATCGGCCGGTAACGCACTTCGACCGGATAAGTGCGGCCGGAGACTTCAATCACCGGCGCATGGTGAAAGTGCCGGGAAAAGCGCTGTGGATCGATAGTGGCCGAGGTAATGATAATCTTTAAATCGGGACGGCGCGGCAGCAGCTCGCGCAGATAGCCCAGCAGGAAGTCGATATTCAGGCTGCGCTCGTGCGCCTCATCAATAATGATGGTGTCGTACTGCATCAGCAGGCGATCCTGCTGGATTTCCGCCAGCAGGATACCGTCGGTCATCAGCTTGACCTGCGTCGTTTCGCTGACCTGATCGTTGAAGCGCACCTTGTAGCCCACGCAGCCGCCGAGCGAAGTTTCCAGCTCGGCCGCAATGCGATCGGCCACCGTTCTCGCCGCCAGACGACGCGGCTGGGTGTGACCAATCAGCCCCGTGATGCCCCGGCCCAGCTCCATGCAAATCTTCGGCAGCTGGGTGGTTTTCCCCGAGCCGGTTTCGCCTGCCACTATCACCACCTGGTGATCGCGAATAGCCTCGGCGATTTCCTGTTTCTTCTGGCTGACCGGCAGGTTTTCCGGGTAGCGGATGGTCGGCGTGGCCGCTTTCCGCAGCGCCACGCGCTGTTCCGCCGCGGCGATTTCGCCGCTCAGCTCATCGGCTATCGCCTGCTGAGCCGCAGGGTTCTTCACTTTTTTTGCGCCGTGCAGGCGCTTTTGCAGCCGCTGACGATCTCTGAGCATCAGCGCTTCCAGGCGCGGCGCCAGCGTCGTTAAAGGCGTACGGGGAGTATCAGACATAAAAAAGCTCGCTAATCGCCAGCAGGCTGGCAAACAAAGTATGAATAAAAAATTTTGCGTATTGTAGCACAGACAACCACTTAGCTACGGCTGCGGCGCGCTAACCTTGTTCAGTAAATTCGAACACGGGCTTCAGAATATTGCACTATCCCTACGGCTGATTTGCCAATAGAGTGTAAGTCATTGAGCGGACACATCCGCATAACAAAGGAAATTCATTATGAGCAAAGTTTTAGTACTGAAATCGAGCATTCTCGCAGGCTACTCACAGTCCAACCAGCTGGCCGATCACTTTGTTGCAGAGTGGAAAGCGGCGCACAGCGGCGATGAGATCGTGATCCGCGATCTGGCTGCAAATCCGATTCCGGTACTGGACGGCGAACTGGTCGGCGCGCTGCGTCCTTCCGATGCTGCTCTGACGCCGCGTCAGCAGGAAGCCCTGGCGCTTTCCGACGAGCTGATTGCTGAAATTCAGTCTGTGGATACCGTTGTTATTACGGCGCCGATGTACAATTTCAACATCCCGACGCAATTAAAAAACTACTTTGACCTGATTGCCCGCGCCGGCGTAACTTTCCGCTACACCGAGAAAGGCCCGGAAGGTCTGATCGTCGGTAAAAAAGTAATTGTGATCACCAGCCGCGGCGGCATCCATAAAGATACGCCAGCCGATCTGCAAACGCCTTACCTGAAGCTGTTCCTGGGCTTCCTGGGTCTGAGCGACGTACAGTTCGTTTACGCTGAAGGCATGGCATACGGCCCGGAAGCGGCCACCAAAGCCAGCGAAGAAGCGAAAGCCACGCTGAACCAGCTGGTTAACGCCTGATCTTTTCCTCAGATCTCGCCTGAAAAAGCAGCCGCCCGGCTGCTTTTTTATTGCCGCAGCGGCGCATCCTCGCCGTTTTTCAGCAGCGTCTGCACGTCTTTGTCCGCTTTAATCACGATTTCATGCTCGATTTTCACGTTCATATTGATGGTAATCGGCTCTTTTGGGGCAGCGACCTCAATACGGGGCACGCAGCCGCTGAGCAGCATCCCCGCGAGGATCGGCAGAGCTGTTTTCATTCGGTTTTTCCTTGTGCTGACAGCGTGGCGTGCTGCTCTGTCCAGGATTGCAAATTGTCACCAAAGCGCAGGCTACGCCACAGCTGAAAAATATTTTCCTGCTGCGTGTAGTGCAGCGAGACGTGCTGATTTTTATCGCTGAAGCGGCTGGTGCCGTTGACCTGCGCCGTCATGGTCATCTCGCCTTTATTATCAATATTCAGCGTGGCCCGACTGCGGGAAATTTCCATATAGCGCAGCCAGTCCATCGCCGCGCCGGTGGCAATATTACCGGAAGCCAGCGCGTCGGCGAAATCTTTATCCAGCCGCAGCGTCAGCGGGCCGCTGTTGGTGATCCAGCCCTCTTTGACCAGCCAGGCAGAATTTTGCAGCCACAGTGGCAGCGCGCCGTCAACGCGGCCGGACATGGCGATTTTTTTCGGCTGAATGGCCGTTACCAGCTCGCTCATGCTGATAGCTTTCAGCCGTAGCGTGGCCGCTTCGGTTTGCGGTAGCTGAAGGCTAAGCAAACTCAGCTCGCCGCCCAGCACCTCCACCCCGACGTTGCTCAGGCGCAGCGGCCGGGCGGTGCTCCACGGATACCAGCCCTGAAGATCGGCGCGAATATTTTTTAGCGCAAACTGGTTTTTAATTGCCTTAATGCGCAGCGAAACCGGGCCTTTGGCGCCAAAGTACCACTGGCCCGCTTGCAGCCTGAACGGCAAAGAGAAATCGATGCCGGTAAACTGGTTATCCGGCGTGCGCACGCTGCCATCGCTGACCACCCAGTGGCCGCCTGCGGCAAAACCCTGATCCGCCGCCGCTGAAAAAGCGACCTGAGCTTTCAGCGTGCCGCCGCGAACAGACATTTTCAGATCGTCGTTTAACAGTGACTGGAGAACCCTTAGCGACTGCTGCGGCCACCAGGCCTGGCCGCGCAGCCGCGTACCGTCCCAGCGGCCCTGTATCCGTACCGGGCCGACCGGATCGGCGGTCAGTTTGCCCTTATAGAGGAAACGAGCGGGATCGCTACCGTTGAGGTCAAGCATTAACTCTGCGGGCGGCAGATAGCCGCCGCTGTCGAGGCTGGTGCGCTGCGCGTTGAGCCGCAAGCTTGCGCTAAAAGCAGGGGTTTTCTCGTCGCGTAGCCAGCGAACCGGCCTGGCCAGCGTTAGCCTGGGCGCGGCCATTGTTACCCCGCCGTAGCGAATTTGATCGAATCCGGTGGACAAAGAAGCGAGTTCAATCTGCCGATCCTGCCAGCTTCCACGCCCTTTTACATCCCATTTGGCCGCCAGCGGCGCCATCAGCCCGTCGCCCCAATAGCGCCACAGCCAGCGGCCTTTGTCCGGCCAGAATCCCGTGGCGCGACCGTCCAGATGCAGGCGGAACCGTCCCATCTGGTTATCGTGCGCGCTAAGAATGGCCTGTAGCCGCCCCTCGATGCCCGCTGAAGAGACCGCCACCCCGGAAAGCGGCCAGCGCGCTTCGTCCACCTCCAGCGTAGAGAGCAGACGCCCGCGCATCCGCAACAGCGCGCCGGGCTGAAGGCGCAGAACGGGATCAAGCAGCGGGCCCTGTAACTTGCCGGGAATGCCGGCGAAAAAAAGCAGCTGCGCCAGTTTGCTCTCGCCCGTCAGGCGAAACGGCAGCTCGCTCTGCGTCCAGTCCAGATGGCCCGGCCCGACTGACAGCACGACATTGCCTTTGCCGCCGCGTCCCTGGGTCAGCACGTTGAGTCTCCCTGTGACTTCCATCCCCGGCAGCCCTTGCCGCCAGTCTTTTAGCGTCAGGGCCACGCCGCCGGACACCGGTTGTGCGGCCCAGGGCCAGCGCCATTTGCCCTGGCTAATCGCAATTTGCTGCGCGGAAACCCGCCACGGCAGCAGCAGCAGCGGCACCTCCAGATCCTGCGCCCTGAGGGTCAGCGTGCCGCTGTTCTGCTGCCAGTTGAGGCTGGCCCGCAGCGGCTGTGGAACGCTGGCCGTTTTCAGCGTGGCCGCCAGCTCGCCGCTATCCGGCAGCCGGTCAGGTATTTTCGGCAGCGTCAGCAAACCGTTCACAGTGATGGGATCGGTCATGCCCGCTACGCTAAGCGCCAGCGACTGTACATCCAGCTGCTGGCCCGCCAGCACGGCCCGTAACGAAAGGTTTTCGCCCTGCCAGCGAATAAGCTGCCGTTGTGGATCGAGGTTGAGCCGCAGCGCTCCCGCCCAGCTTTGCCAGGGAAGCAGGCTGACGCGCTTAATGGCAACGTCTGCTTTTGGCAGCATTGACTGCCACTCCGCCAGCGAACGCGGCGCGGCAGGCTGATCGCTGCTTGTCGACAGCTTGCTGAAACAGGCGCTGTTGACTTCAAGCAGCGTCGCGCCCAGCTTCCAGCGGCCTGCGGCGCTTCCCAGCGTCACGTTGCTCGCCCTCGCCAGCTCGCAGTCGCCTGTGCGATAGCGAAGGCCGGGCAGCCACAAGGCGCCTGAACGCCAGCGGGGGTTGCCATCCAGCCTGACCGTGGTGGCAGCGGGCAGCCAGAAGCCCGCCAGCCGCGGCAGCCACCAGCTCAGCGTCAGCAGTCCAGCGCCGCTTAAAACCGCAGCGGCCGCGATGGCGATAATAAATAGCTTCCAGCCCCGGCCCATACTTCAATCCATTCCTTACGTTAAGGCGTAAATCATGGCACGTCCTGCGCGCCGCGAGAAGATTTGAGCGGGTAATTATTCACCTGCCGAACAAATATTGCCTGCCATTGGCTGACTAGCCGTCCAATGCGAAGTATTGTTAAGGGAGAGCTGTCTGACGGATACAGGAGATCATGCATGAAACTTGCGGTATACAGTACCAAACAGTACGACCGGAAATACCTTGAGCAGGTTAACGAAAGCTATGGATTTGAGCTGGAATATTTTGATTTTCTGCTGACCGCACGTACCGCGAAGACGGCGGCCGGCTGCGACGGCGTCTGCATTTTCGTTAACGACGATGGCGGCCGCGAGGTGCTGGAGGAGCTGGCGTCGCTGGGCGTCAAATATATCGCGCTGCGCTGCGCCGGATTCAATAACGTGGATCTGGAGGCGGCAAAAACGTTGGGATTGAAGGTGGTGCGCGTGCCGGCCTATTCGCCTGAAGCCGTAGCGGAACACGCCGTTGGTATGATGATGACGCTGAACCGCCGTATTCACCGGGCTTATCAGCGAACCCGCGACGCCAACTTCTCGCTGGAAGGCCTGATCGGCTTCAATATGCACGGTCGTACCGCCGGTATTATCGGTACGGGCAAAATCGGCCTTGCCACGCTGCGTATCCTGAAAGGATTTGGTATGCGGCTGCTGGCTTTCGATCCTTATCCCAATCCCCAGGCGCTGGAACTGGGTGCCACCTACGTCGATATCAAAACGCTGTTCAGGGAATCGGATGTGATTTCGCTCCACTGTCCGCTAACGCCCGAGAATAATCATCTGCTGAATATGGCGGCTTTCCAGCAGATGAAAGATGGCGTGATGATTATTAATACCAGCCGTGGCGGCCTGATTGATTCTCAGGCGGCGATTGACGCGCTAAAAATGCAGAAGATCGGCTCGCTGGGTATGGACGTTTACGAAAACGAACGCGATCTCTTTTTCGAAGATAAATCTAATGACGTTATTCAGGACGATATCTTCCGTCGCCTGTCCGCCTGCCATAATGTTCTGTTCACCGGCCATCAGGCTTTCCTGACGGCAGAAGCCCTGACCAGCATTGCCGAGACCACCTTGCAAAATCTGCAGCAGCTGGAAAAAGGCGATCTCTGCGATAACGAGCTGACGGGCTAACGCCGGTTTTTAGCGGGCGCAGCTGCCGCTGGCCAGCGCGCTTTCGCCGCAGCGACGCCCGTTGGCCAGCTGGCACATGCCTACAGCACTTCCATCCAGCTGGCGCGAAAGCGCCAGCGTTCCCCCGGCGTCTGAACAGGCGCTGGCGGCCAGGTCGGACATCACAACTTTAGGCGGCACGTGGGCGCTGGTAGCCTGCTGCGGCGGCTCGTTATCGTGGCTACAGCCGGTAAGCAGGACGCAACCAGCAAGCAGAAATATCGCTGCTCTCATCAGAAAACTCCGGAAGAAGGACTTGGGCGTGGGTCAGCATATGTCAGGATGCCGTCAGGGTCGAGCGCAGTCACGAATATTTACTAAATTAAAAATAATGAATGGCAATAGCCGCTGGTCTGATTTTACCAATAAGGTCATCAACGCAGACAGTAGTGACAGTGTCACCAGGATGAGCCTGGCGCCCGCCTGAAGCTGAGTATAAGCGTGACGTTGTCACCTTAATCGACTTTTAGCTGTTGGCATTACGTGCGTTGAAACTAAAGCCTGGCTGAATAAATAGCGTAACGACCTGAAGGCTTAAGCAATTTATGGCATGATAGCTTTCTCTCTTCGGCGGCTAATCCTGTCGAACGGAAACGGCCTTACACCGGGTTTTATCTAAGGAGAATAAAATGAGCGACAAACATGTGCGTATCGTGGCGAAGTTTACCGCCAGAGCAGGTAAAGCAGACGAACTGAAGAAAGTGCTAAACGCGGGCGTTAAGCCGGCACGCGCGGAAGAAGGCTGCATTCATTATGACCTGTACCGCAGCGTAGAAGACGGCAACGTATTCCTTTTTCACGAAACCTGGCAGGACGCGCAGGCCGTAGAGACGCATGGCAATCAGCCGCACTTTAAAACGCTGATGGCCGATGCCGAACCTCTGGTGGCGCAGCCGCCGGAAGTGCTGAAGTTCTGAAGCAAGAACACCCTGTTCAGGGTGTTCCGGGCCTGCCGGCGCCGCTACTTCAAAAGTCGGGCGCGGCAGGTTTTCCCTTTGATTTTCACCTGCTGCAATTGCTTCATCACCTGGCGCGCGCTGCTCTGACGGATAGCGACATACGCCTGCGTTGGGCCAATATCGATTTTACCGATAGCGTCGCCGCTCAGCCCTGCCTCACCGGTTAACGCGCCCAGAATATCGCCAGGGCGGATTTTTGCCTTACGCCCGCCGTCCAGGCTCAGCGTCGCCATTTCCGCCGGTAGCGGACGAGGCGCCACGCTTTTCAGCTCCGACACGCTGCGCCAGCTCAGCTTCTGCTGTAAAAAGTCTTCCAGCGCGTGGGCGCGGATCATCTCGTCCGGCGCAACCAGACTGATCGCCAACCCTTCCGCACCCGCGCGGGCCGTACGGCCAATGCGGTGCACGTGCACTTCCGGATCGTACGAAAGCTGATAGTTGACCACCATTGCCAGCGCTTTAATATCCAGTCCGCGCGCGGCGACATCCGTAGCCACCAGCACGCGACAGCTGCCGTTGGCAAAACGGATCAGCACCTGGTCGCGGTCGCGCTGTTCCAAATCGCCATGCAGCGCCAGCGCGCTGATTTGCTGCCCTTCCAGCGCGGCGGCGATATCGTCGCATTCGCGTCGGGTGTTGCAGAACACCACGCAGGAAGACGGCTGCTTATCGCTAAGCAGGCCGATTAACGCCGGCAGTTTCTCTCGCGAGCCGGCTTCATAAAAAGTTTGCTCAACCGCTGGCAAATCGCTGACCACATCTGTTTCCACGCTCAGCGGATCGCGCTGAACACGCTGGCTAATCTTTGCGATATCCTGCGGCCAGGTCGCGGAGAACAGCAGCGTCTGACGCGCGGGCGGCGTGTAGCTGATAATGGCGTCGATATCATCGCGGAAGCCCATCTCTAACATGCGGTCGGCTTCGTCCAGCACCAGCGTACTTAGCTGGCCCAGCTGCAAGGTTTCACGCTTCAGATGATCCAGAATACGCCCCGGCGTGCCGACGACGATATGCGGCGCATGCACCAGCGAATCACGCTGGGCGCCCATCGGCTGGCCGCCGCACAGGGTCAGAATTTTGATATTGGCGGTAAAACGCGCCAGGCGACGCAGCTCTTTGGTGACCTGATCGGCCAGCTCGCGCGTCGGGCAAAGCACCAGCGATTGGGTAACAAACTGCGTGGCGTCGATGCGCTGCATCACGCCAAGGCCGAAAGCGGCCGTTTTGCCGCTGCCCGTTTTTGCCTGCGCGCGGACGTCGCGACCTTCCAGGATCGCCGGTAACGATGCGGCCTGAATGGGGGTCATGGTGTGGTAGCCCAGCTCGTTCAGATTGGCGATCTGGCTGGCTGGCAGGGAAGTCAGGGTTGAAAAAGCGCTCACAAATTACTCTCTGAAAAACCGGAGGGGAAATTGCCGCTGAGTGTAGCAGAAAAGCGCTGGCGGACGTTACTGCCGCGGAGGGAATTGTGTGCCGGGCCGACGAAGGGATGCACGGGCAGCAAAAGCAGCGGCTGAAAAAAGCAGGCGCGGCTTCCGCTGCACGGTTAACGACGGGGAGCGGCCTCCCCGGCTTACTCAGATATTGGTGACGTCGATAAACATCGCTTTATCAATGTTGGTAGAGGAAACCGTCGCTTCGGTAAAAGCGTACTCCTCTCTTTCGCCTTCGCGATCCAACGGCAGATTGACGAAATCGAACAGATTGCGATCCGCCAGCTGGCTTGGACTGACGTTTTGCAGCGATTTGAATACGCTTTCCACGCGTCCCGGCTCTTTTTTATCCCACTCGGCAAGCATTGCTTTAATCGCCTGACGCTGTAGGTTTTCCTGCGATCCGCAAAGGTTGCAGGGAATAATCGGGAAGTCTTTCTGCTCAGCATAGGCGATCAGATCTTTTTCGCGGCAGTAGGCCAGCGGCCGGATAACCACATTGCGGCCATCGTCAGAACGCAGCTTGGGCGGCATTGCCTTCATGCGCGCGCCGTGAAAAATATTCAGAAACAGGGTTTCCACAATATCATCAAGATGGTGGCCCAGCGCGATTTTGGTGGCGCCGATGCGTTCTGCAAAAGAATAGAGCGTGCCGCGCCGTAGTCTTGAACAAAGCCCACAGGTGGTTTTGCCTTCGGGGATTTTCTCTTTTACAACAGAGTAAGTGTCTTTATCCACGATATAGTAAGGGATATTCAGGCTCTCGAAGTACTCTGGCAAAATATGCTCGGGAAAACCAGGCTGCTTCTGGTCGAGATTCACGGCGACCACCTCAAACTTCACGGGCGCAACCTTTTGCAGACCCAGCAAAATATCCAGCATGGCAAAGGAATCTTTACCGCCGCTCATGCAGGCCATCACCACGTCATTCTCTTCAATCATGTTGTAATCAATGATGGCGTTGCCGACGTTTCTTCTGAGGCGCTTTTGCAACTTGTTGAATTCGAGCGTCTCTTTTCTTGTATCAGTCTGATTCATAAATACTTATTACGCCGAGCGGACAAACCGGCGGCGGGTTTCCTGGTTGAGCGTTGGACTGTCGCGGATTATACGGGTTTTTAACAGAGGTGGAAATATTCGGGAAGCGGCCGTCAGCTGCAAAAAAGGCCGGCGATGTTAACCGGCCTGGCCGTGCTACATATGCGGCGGCGGATCGGTGATGGGATCCGGCATATCAGGCGGCGGATCGGGCATCGGCTGCGGTGTTGGAATAGGATCGGGAATCGGTACGGGATCGGTCGGCACCGGATCGGAAGCTCTTGGTGTATCCATTACGTAGTCGGACAGCATATCTTCCTCCTCGAACATAAGGTGAACTGTAAGCATAGGCACCACCGCCAGCGCTGGCAAACGGGCAAAAAAAAGCCGGCTTACGCCGGCCTGTATGAATTAAAAATGCTATGCAGTAATTCAAAAAAGGAAGTAAGACAATATGGAGCGCAACGCCCATCGCTTGACGTTGCATTCACCTGCGAGAAAGAGTTTGCCCCAGCCGTCTGCTCCTTTTATTGATATCGATCAGCTTTATTGCCCCTTTTTGCGCTTTATCGCGGCAGAGTGCCGGTAAATTACAGCCATTTACGGCGACGTAACCACCAGGCAACGCCAAGCACCAGCGCCACTAACAAAAAGCAGAAGGTGGCAAAGCCGAAGCGCCACTCGCCGCCCGGGATGCCGCCAAGGTTGACGCCAAACAGGCCGGTGAGAAAGGTTGTCGGTAAAAAGACCATCGCCAGCAGCGACATGGTATAGGTGCGACGGTTCATCGCTTCCGCCATCACCGTGCTGATTTCATCCGACAAGACTGCCGTGCGCGCCACGCTGGCATCCAGGTCGTCCAGCCCACGACCCAGCCTGTCGGCGATATCCTGCATGCGTCGTCGATCGTCATCGCTCATCCACGGCAGCCTTTCACTGGCGATACGCGAAAATACGTCGCGCTGAGGCGCCATATAGCGCCGCATAATAATCAGCTGTTTACGGATCAGCGCCAGCTCGCCTCTGGGCGGCACCTGCTGATCGACTACCGCATCTTCCAGTTCGATAATTTTATCGTGTAGGTCCTCAATAAACTCGCTGGTGTGATCGGTTAAGGCGTCGCAAACGTCCACCAGCCAGCCGCCGCCGTTGGTGGGGCCGTTGCCGTTTTGCAGATCGGTCAGCACTTCATCAATAGCGAACACCTTACGCTGGCGGGTAGAAACAATGAGCCGGTCATTAATAAATACCCGCACAACCACCAGCTGATCGGGACGCGATTCGGTATTCAGGTTGACGCTGCGCAGCGTAATCATCGTTCCGTCGCCCAGACGATTGACTCTTGGGCGCATACTGTCGCCGCCCAGGGCGTCACGCACGGCATCCGGGAGCAGCGGCGTGGACATCAGCCATTCTGCGCTTTCCCGGTGGGTGTAATTCAGGTGCAGCCAGCAGGGCTTGTCACAGTGAATTACGTCTTTATCATCAATCGGGATCAGTCCGCCCTTTCCGTCCAGCTGGCAGGAAATAATGGCGTCCGATACCTGTAAGGCCTTGCCTGCTATGCTTTCCACAACCTTTCCTCGCAGCATAATCAATGCGATACAGTCTAGCCTGCGCGAATGCCAATGCAAAACCTCCTTTCTGAGCACACAGGTTAAAAAGCGTGTCAGTGTGCAAATAAAACTCGATCCGCCTCACGATTCAGTCATCAACCCATCGCCGATGCTTGTTATTTGTTCGCCTTTAAGAAACTATCCTGAATGCTAATCAGGGTTGTCACTGTCTACGCAGGCAAAACCTGAACCGCTTATTTTCATGCCCGTGGCGAAAATAAGCGGTTCAGGTTTTTTTTTGGTTTTTTTCAGTTAAGGCGAAGGTGCAGGGAGCGTTTTATGAACTATCAGCAGCTGGCCCAACAAATTCTGCAAGGCGTGGGCGGCCGGGAAAACATAGCGTCACTGGTACACTGCGCGACCCGACTGCGCTTCAGGCTTAAATCCGTAGCGCTGGCCGATACGGCCTCGCTAAAAAACAATCCGGGAATTATTACGATCGTCGAGAGCGGCGGTCAGTATCAGGTGGTGATAGGCAATCATGTCGGCGACGTCTATCAGGCGCTGTTGAGCGAAGGCGGCTTAAGTGAAGGCGAACAGGCTTCCGCTGCGCCCGTAAAACTGTCTCTCTTTAATCGTTTTATCGATATCGTTTCGGGCATTTTCACCCCGTTCCTTGGCGTAATGGCCGCTTCCGGCGTGCTGAAAGGCCTGCTGGCGCTGGCGCTGGCGATCGGGCTGCTGCAGGAGCAGAGCGGCAGCTATCGGGTTCTTTTCGTCGCCAGCGATGCGCTGTTTTATTTTTTCCCCCTCGTGCTCGGCTACTGTGCCGGTAAAAAATTCGGCGGCAACCCTTTTACGTCGATGGCGATTGGGGCTGCGCTGGTGCATCCCTTAATGCTGGAAGCCTTTAATCAGGCGCAAAGCGGCGAAGCGCCGCTCTCCTTTTTCGGCGTTCCTCTGATCCTTATCAATTACGCCTCGTCGGTGATCCCCATTTTACTCGCCGCCTGGGTCGCCAGCCTGCTGGAGAAAATGGTTAATTCGCGCCTGCCGGATGCCATCCGGAATTTTATTACGCCGCTGCTTTGTCTGGGGGTGGTGGTGCCGCTGAGCTTTTTAGTTATCGGCCCGGTCGCCACCTGGCTCAGTAACCAGCTGGCCGACGGCTATCTGTGGATTTACGCCCTGAGTCCGCTGATCGCCGGGCTTTTCCTCGGCGGTTTCTGGCAGGTGCTGGTTATTTTTGGCCTGCACTGGGGGCTGGTGCCGCTGATGATTAATAACCTCAGCATGCATAGCCAGGACTTTATGATGCCGCTGCTGTTCGCCGCCGTAATGGGCCAGAGCGGCGCAACGCTGGGCGTGCTGCTGCGAACCCGCGATCGCAGGCTGAAAGGCATTGCCGCTTCCGCATTCAGCGCCACCATTTTTGGCATTACCGAGCCGGCGGTTTATGGCGTTACTCTGCCTAACCGCCGTCCCTTTATTTTTGGCTGTATCGGCGGTGCGCTGGGCGCGGCGCTGATCGGTTTTTACCATGCCAGCGTTTATTCGTTTGGACTGGCCAGCATCTTTACGATTTTTCAGAGCGTGCCTAAAACGGGCATTGATATCACCGTTTATGCCGTGCTGGCAGGCGCCCTGCTGTCGCTGATTTTTGCGGCCGTCGCCACTTACTTTTTCGGTCTTGCTCCACAGCAGGAAACCGAAACCCTCGTCGATGCGACGCCGGAGCCTCCCCCGGAAAAGCTGACGCACACCTTTACCCTGACCAGCCCGCTAAGCGGCAAAGTAGTGCCGCTGGAACAGATCGCCGACGAAACCTTTGCCAGCGGCCTGCTGGGGAAAGGCGTAGGGATTGTGCCCGACTGTGGTCGTGTCGTTTCCCCACTGGACGGTCGCGTGGCTTCGCTGTTTCGCACCGGACACGCGATTGGCCTGATCGCCGAAAACGGCGTGGAGCTGCTGATCCACGTCGGGCTGGATACGGTACAGCTGAACGGCAACTATTTCACCGTTCACGTGGCGCAGGATCAGCCAGTGCGCCGTGGGGAGCTGCTCATTGAGTTCGATCTTCCGGCCCTGCGTGAAGCCGGTTATGACCTGACCACGCCCGTCATCATCAGCAACAGCGACGACTATCTTGACGTGCTTCCCGCCAGCGATCGGGAACAGGTAGCGGAAAACGGCGCGTTGCTGAAGCTGATTATGTAACTGCTTAAGGAGCAATTATGCATACATTTCCACAAAACTTTCTTTGGGGCGGCGCGATGGCCGCTAATCAGGTTGAGGGAGCATGGCGGGAAGGTGGTAAAGGCCTGTCGACCTCCGATCTGCAACCGCACGGCATTTTTGGCGAACGCGTTGCGCGCCAGCCGGGCGATTTTAACATCAAGGATATTGCCATCGATTTTTATCATCGCTATCCGGAAGATATCCGGCTGTTCGCCGAAATGGGCTTCACGGTGTTACGCATCTCCATCGCCTGGACACGCATTTTCCCACAGGGCGACGAGGAGCAACCCTGCGAGGCCGGACTGGCTTTTTACGATCGCCTGTTTGACGAGATGGCTAAATATAATATTGCGCCGATGGTGACGCTTTCGCATTACGAAATGCCCTACGGCCTGGTCAGCAATTACGGCGGCTGGGGCAACCGTCAAACAATTGTTTTTTTTGAACGCTATGCCCGCACGGTATTTGAGCGCTACAGGCACAAAGTAAAATACTGGCTCACCTTTAATGAGATCAATATGTCACTGCATGCGCCTTTCACCGGCGTAGGCCTGCCGGAAAACAGCAGCAGGCAGGCGATATACCAGGCCATTCACCATCAGCTGGTGGCAAGCGCACGGGCAGTAAAAGCCTGCCATCAAATTGTGTCTGAAGGCAAAATCGGCAATATGCTGCTGGGCGGCCTGCTTTATCCTCTGACCTGCCGTCCTGAAGATATGCTCGAAGCGCTACAAAAAAATCGTGAATGGCTGTTCTTTGGCGATGTACAGGCGCGCGGCGCTTACCCACCCTATATGGCACGCTTTTTTAAACAGCAAGGTATCGAAATAGCTATCAGCGAGCAGGACAACATCGATCTGCGCGAACCCGTTGATTTTATCTCCTTCAGTTATTACATGAGCGGCTGCGCCACGGCGGATAAAACAGCGGCCCTGGCGCGTGGCAACGTGCTGGATATGGTGCCGAACCCACATCTTCCCGCCTCTGTATGGGGATGGCAGATCGACCCGCAGGGACTGCGGCTGCTGCTGAATATGCTTGCCGATCGCTATCAAAAGCCGCTGTTTATCGTGGAGAACGGCCTGGGCGCCAGGGATAAGGCAGAAGCGGATGGCGCAATCAACGACGATTATCGCATCGCTTATCTGAACGATCATCTGGTACAGGTGCGTGAAGCCATTAAAGACGGCGTGGAGGTCTGGGGCTATACCAGCTGGGGGCCAATTGATTTAGTGAGCGCCTCGAAAGCCGAGTTTTCCAAACGCTACGGTTTTATCTATGTCGATCGCGACGACCAGGGAAACGGTACGCTGGCGCGCAGGCCCAAAAAGAGTTTTTGGTGGTATCGCGAGGTTATAAAAACCCAGGGGGCTACGCTACGTTAGCGGCAGAGAAAGCAGGCTCGGCCAGGCTCAGTTCGGAAGGCAGTTAACGCCTTCCGGCAAATGTCTTCACCCTGCTCTTTGTCAGGCCTTCCCTGCGAGCTTACGCCTCATCCTCATGCTCTTCCAGGGCCAGCGTCTCTTTTCTGACCCGCTCAATATGAATGGTCAGAAACATGCGCTCTTCCGTTCCCAGCGTATAGGCATAATTTTTTACGATATGGCGGTCGATCTTCTCAACGCAGCGATAGGCTTGTGGGTAGCGGTTGCGCACCACGTCGTGCAGCGAGCGGTCGTCGCTGACCACGCCGTTTTTCCCCAACATCCGCTGGGCAAAGAACTTAAGATGGGTGACAAAGCGGTTATAGCTCAGCGAGTCGGGCTGATATTCGATCTGCAGATGATATTTCACGATATCCAAAATTTGCTGCATAAACCGCGTGATGGCGTGTACCTCCGGCATCGCGCTATGCAGCTGCGCGTTAACCAGATGCAGCGCAATGAAACCAGCTTCATCTTCTTCAAGACGCACGCCCAGCCGCTTCTCAATAATCGTCAGCGCCGCCAGGCCAAGCTCATATTCTTTAGGGTAAAGCGAGCGGATCTCCCAACGCAGTACGTTGCGCAAGGGAATTTGCTGCTGCTGGCGCTGAAGCGCGAAGTGGATATGATCGGTCAGACCAATCGCCACGCTTTCATGCAGAGCGGTGGTCAGCGCCTGCCTCGCCTGTGCGATAATGCATTCGCTGACGGCAAGCACCTCTGGCGGGATTTCCGTCAGCAGCTCGGCTAACCGCCCTGTCAGCTCGCTGCTTTGCAAGGCAAAGACTTTTTCCACCCGCGTGGGATCCAGCCGCTCGCCCGGTCGTTTCTGAAAGGCCAGCCCGCGCCCCATCACGACCTGCTCTTTGCCCTGTTTATCCAGCACTATCGCCACGTTGTTATTGAGTACTTTGATAATATCCATTTAGTTACCCACAAATAAAAAAACCTGACGGTCGGATCGCGCCGATGTCAGGTTTTGCCTGCAGCGAAGCAGTAGCAATCCAGCCGCTACCATAGATCATTGCGGGTGTAGCTCAAGCGCTGCGTGATGAAACTGTGAGATCTCTCGTAAATCGCGTTTTTCAGCCCGGCAGCGTGGCGGAACATTTGGTTTTTTCCAGTTGTTTCAACTGGATCATCCGCTGGTCAGCATGTTTTTGCGCCAGGCTTTTCGCCACGCCGTTGCCAATGCCGAAGTCACCGATAAAACCCAGCACGGTAAGCCCGCTGAACTCGCCGGTTTTATCAATCTGCTGCTGTACCTGCTGCTGGCTGGCAATTTCCTTTTGCACTGCCGGGCAGTCCAGAGTCGTTTTTTGTACTTCACTCACCGAGGGTGAAGAAGGATAGTGTTTCAACGCGCAGCCGGATAGCAGCACTATTAAAGAAAGCAGCGTAACGATTTTAGTCATAAAGCACCTGATAACGGGGAGTCACTGTCCGTTATTATCTCTCGTCAATCCGATAACGATGCGTAAAGCACCTGCACGATTAGCTGGTTTATTGAGCGTTAGCGAAGAGGCCGCCTGCTATGGCCGGAGCGACAGCTGCTCCGGCGCGTACTTAGTTATGCTTAACGATATAAAGCATCCGGCTGTACGCCACATCCTCCGGATTCGTTATCGGATAACCTTTGACCCAGGGCTTGATCAGGCGGCCGTTAGAGAGTTGATAAAGAGGCGCGATGGGCACCAGATCCGCGAGGATTTGTTCCGCCCGATTGTAATTCTCATTACGGATCCCGGCATTGGTTTCCCGGCTCGCTTTGGTCAGCAAGTCGTCATAGGCCGTATCTTTAAAGCGCGAAATATTGCCGCTGTGGCTGGCGGTCAGCAGACTCAGGAAAGAGGAAGGCTCATTATAGTCGCCTACCCAGGAAGCGCGGATCACATCGAAACTGCCGCTATTGCGGCTGTCGATATAGGTTTTCCACTCCTGATTCTGTAGCTTCACGTTAACGCCCAGGTTTTTCTTCCACATAGACGCGACGGCGATGGCGACCTTCTGATTGTTTTCAGAGCTGTTATACAGCAGCGTCAGGCTGAGCGGGTGCGTCGGCCCATAGCCCGCCGCCGCCAGCAGCGTTTTAGCCTGAGCGTCCAGCTCTGCCTGAGAATGCTGCTGCAGGAAGCCCGGCTGCGGCTTAAAGCCGTTGGTAACGTCCGGCGTAAAATGCCAGGCGGGTTTCTCGCCGGTGCCCAGCACTTTTTCCGCAATAATACGGCGATCGATACTCCACGAAAGCGCTTTGCGCACGCGCACATCCGCCGTCGGCCCTTTCTGCGTGTTAAAAGCGTAGTAATAAGTGCCCAGCTGATCCGGCGTATACACCTCGTCAGGGATCTGCTTTTTCAGCAGGCCATACATGTTTTTAGGAAAAGATTCGGTAATATCGATATCACCCGCGCGATAGCGTTTGGTCGCGCTTGACTCCTCGTTGATGGGCACGAAAGTCACTTTATTAATGACGCTATGCGCGTTATCCCAATAGCGATCGTTGCGCACCAGCACCAGCTTTTCATTTACCACCCTTTCCTGCAATTTATAGGCGCCGTTGCCTGTCAGCCTGTCGGGCTGCGTCCAGGCAGAGCCCTGCTGCTCCACTACTTTTTGCGGCACCGGATAGAGGCTGAAGTTAGCGGTCAGGCTGACGAAGTAAGGCACGGGCTTGTCCAGCGTCACTTTCAGCCGATGGTCGTCCAGCGCGCTAACCCCCAGCTTATCGGGCGTCATCTCGCCTTTGGTGATAGCGGCGGCGTTAGCGATCCCGGCCAGATCGGCAAACCAGGCGAAGGTGGAGGCGGTTTTCGGGTCGACCAGCCGCCGCCAGCTGTAAACAAAATCGCTGGCGGTCACGGGATCGCCATTCGACCAGCGGGCATCCTTACGCAGCGTGAAAATCCAGGTTTTATTGTCGGTGGTTTGCCACTGGGTCGCCACGCCCGGCACGCTTTCGCCCTGCGCGTTTTGATTGGTCAATCCTTCAAAGAGATCGCGGATAACCTGGATTTCCGGCAGCCCTACCGCCTTAGCGGGATCGAGCGAGGCGGGTTCGTCTTTGATATGCCGAACGATTTCCTGGCGGGCGGCCAGTTCGGTGCCGGCCGGCACCTCTGCGGCGCAGAGAGAAGCGCTGACGCTCAGGGCCAGCAGCGTCAGCGTAAAACGAAAAGCGTTCCTCATCAGGATACCTCAGTCAGGGCAACGGAATTTAGAGGGAACTTTAGCGCAACTGATTGTGATAATTACAGCATTTTCCGGCTCGTCAGTTCACAACACGTAAAACATCCTCCTTTGAGTACGCCGAGTCTGCTATAAAAAGCTTTTAGACAAATCCTCTGGAGTCACTATGCCTCAGAATCATCCACGGCCCCGGCGCGGCAAGCTGGAGGCCGATCGCCTGCGCTATGGCAGCAGCGTGCTGGGCGCCCCCCTGCTCTGGTTTCCCGCGCCGAATGCGGATGATGCCAGCGGGCTGATCCTGGCCGGGACACACGGCGACGAAACGGCGGCGGTGATCACCCTTTCCTGCGCCATGCGCACGCTGCACGAAAGGCATCGTCGCCATCACGTGGTGCTGGCGGTTAATCCCGACGGCTGCCAGCTTGGCCTACGGGCAAACGCGCGCGGCGTGGATTTGAACCGTAATTTTCCTGCGGCTAACTGGCAGCCGGGCGAGACAGTTTATCGCTGGAACAGCGCGGCGAATGAACGAGACGTGACGCTTTCCACAGGGGAAAGCGCCGGATCAGAACCGGAAACGCAGGCGCTGTGTGCGCTGATCCATCAGCTCAAACCGGCGTGGGTGGTGAGCTTTCATGAGCCGCTGGCCTGTATTGAGGATCCGCTCGACAGCGAGGCGGGCCGCTGGCTGGCCGAAAAGATGGGGCTGCCGCTGGTCACGTCTGTCGGCTACGCCACGCCAGGCTCGTTCGGCAGCTGGTGCGCCGATTTGGGGCTGCCGGTGATCACCGCCGAGCTGCCGCCCGTTTCGGCAGACGAGGCCAGCGAAAAATATCTGACCGCGCTGGTCGAGCTACTGAGTAAGACTTTCTGAAAGCGCGATTCTGCCGCAGCGGAACGGCAAGGCGGTCACGTCCTGCGCCAGCCAGGTAGGCCCGTCCAGATCGACAAAACGGGCCGTGCCGGCCAGCGGCAGCGCGGCGCGAATGGCTCTGGAGGTGCAAAGCATACAGCCCAGCATCACCTCCAGCCCGGCCGTTTTGGCGGCGGCGGCCAGCGCCAGCGCCTCGGTCAGCCCGCCCGTTTTATCCAGCTTGATGTTAATCATTTCATAACGTCCCGCCAGCTGAGGCAGGCTTTCGCGGGTGTGGCAGCTTTCATCGGCGCAGATCGGCAGCGGATGGATAAAGTTGGCCAGCAGCGCATCGTCCGCCGCCGGTAAGGGCTGCTCAAGCATCACCACGCCCAGATCCGCCAGCAGCTGACAGCGCGCCGCCAGGCCTTCGCTGTGCCAGGACTCATTGGCATCGACGATCAGCGTGGCGTCCGGCACGGCGGTGCGGATAGCCACCAGCCTTTCCGTGATCAGCGCGTTGTCCATTTTGATTTTCAACACCTTCGCGCCGTTCTGCCACAGCGCCAGCGCGCCGCTGGCCATGACTTCCGGCGAGTCGATACTGATGGTCTGAGCCATTTCCACCACATCGGGACGCACAACATGAGTCATCCGCCACAGATCGCTGTTTGCCCTGCGGGTTTCCAGATCCCACAGCGCGGAGTCGATAGCATTACGCGCCGCGCCAGCGGGTAACGCCTGCTGTAGCTGCTCACGCGTCATGCCCTGCTCCAGATCTTTGGTCAGCGCCGTGATTTGCGCCTGCACTGAAGCCGCCGTTTCACCATAGCGCGCATAGGGCGTGGCTTCGCCGGTGCCGACGATCCCCTCTTCCTCCAGTTCCACCACCAGCACGTCCGCTTCGTTGCGGCCGCCGCGTGCGATAACAAAAGGCGCGCGCAACGGCCAGGTTTCCGGCCAGACTTTGACACTTCTCATTAAAGGTTCCTTTTGGCAGAGCAATGATTCTTTCCACACCATAGCCATTCCACGGGGATTTTGACAATAAAGCGGGAAATGTTGTGTTTAGCGCTGTTGGAGTTTAGCCCCATAGCTTACACTCAGACATTCGTTTACCGCGTTAATAAGGAAAAGTTATGACTCAGACCGTACATTTTCAGGGCAATCCGGTCGCCGTGGCAGGCGAGCTGCCGACGCCGGGCCAGACCGCGAAACCATTTACGCTGGTAGCTAAAGATTTTTCTGATGTTTCGCTCTCGCACTATGCGGGCAAGCGCAAGGTGCTGAATATTTTCCCGAGCGTGGATACCGGCGTTTGCGCCGCCTCGGTGCGTAAATTTAATGAGCTTGCCGGAAAGGTAGAAAACACGGTAGTGCTGTGCATTTCTTCCGATCTGCCATTTGCCCAGTCGCGTTTTTGCGGCGCGGAAGGCCTGAATAACGTGGTTACGCTTTCCACCCTGCGTGGTGAGACGTTTAAAGAAGAGTATGGCGTGGCGCTTAACGACGGCGCGCTAAGAGGACTGACGGCGCGTGCCGTCGTCGTGCTGGACGAGCAGGATAAGGTGCTGCATAGCCAGCTGGTCGATGAAATCGCCACCGAGCCGGATTATGACGCCGCGCTGGCCGTGCTGAAGTAATTCGCCGGGCCGGTCACCGACCGGCCTCTTTTATTACTGCACCGGCTTTACCAGCTTAAGCTCCACGCCCAAACAAACTGCCTGCCTGGCATTATTCACACCCAGCTTTTTCACTATATTCGCCATATGAAATTTAACCGTGGTAGTTTTGATGCCCAGTATTAATCCGGTTTCCTCATAGGTCTTACCCACGCTCGCCCAGTAAAGGATCGCATTTTCTCTTGTGGTGAAAAGCGTGGCTGACGCTGGCTCGCTCTGAGACGATAAAGCCAGGGAAAGATATTTTTCGTGTACGGCAGCCAAAAATAAATTCAGCTGGCTCTGGTGAAACTGAACCAGATGGAGAATGTCTTCGGATACGTCTTTATTAATAAGTAGCGAAAGCATCGCCAGATTATTATTGTAATCATGAAGAACGAAGGTATAGCCTCCGCTGATAGTGTGCTGCGCCGCTTTGGCCAGCAGATCGCTGCCGTGATGATAATTTTCCACCCTGATTTGCTCATTCCATGCAAATGGCGTCAGTCGTTTTAAGGCGGTAATGACGACCGGATCGGTGCATTGCAAATTATTTTCATAATAGTGTTTCACCCACTCTTCAGGGTAAGTTGTGGCATAGAAAGAGAGCAACATGCTCTTTTTTTCCATGACCACGTAAGCCCAGGTGAAATCGCCAATCTTTTTTAATTCTGCTGCAATTTCATTTTCGATAACGGTACGAATAGGGTCGTTACTCTCCATCAGCATATCCTTCCCTGTCTGTGAGTAAAAAGCAGAGCCAGCGCTCTGCTTTTTTGCTATTTCCCTTCGCTGTCCGCTTTTTTACTCAGCCCATATTCCCTCAGCTTGTTGGCGATAGCGGTATGCGAGACGCCAAGCCGTTTCGCCAGCTTGCGCGTGCTGGGATAAGAGAGATAAAGTTTGGTCAGCACCGAACGCTCGAAGCGGCTGGTGATGTCGTCCAGCGATCCTTCCATTGCCTCTTCGCCAAGCTGAATATCCATCGAAAACTCCGGCAGAACGATATCCTGCGGCCGCAGCTCATAACCTTCCAGCTGGGTCAGCGCCCGATAAAGCGCGTTTTTCAGCTGGCGGACGTTGCCGGGCCAGGTATAGCGGCTAAGGAAGGCATTAAGCGGAGGAGAAAGCTTGGGTCTGGCGACGCCCTGCTCGTCGGCGAAACGCGCAACAAACATTTCCGTCAGCGGCAAAATATCCTGAGGGCGATCGCGCAGCGGCGGCAGGTTCAGCGTCAGCACGTTCAGTCGATAAAAGAGATCTTCGCGAAACTCGCCGCGCTGCACCATTTCCGTCAGGTTTTTCTGCGTGGCGCAGATTACCCGCACGTCTACGTGCACTTCATGCTCTTCGCCTACGCGGCGGAAAGTGCCGTCGTTAAGAAAACGCAGCAGCTTGGTTTGCATTCTTGGCGACATCTCGCCTATCTCGTCCAGCAGCACCGAGCCGCCGTTGGCCTGCTCAAAAAAGCCCTTTTTGCCTTCCAGCGCGTTGGGATAGGCGCCGGCGGCATGACCAAACAGCTCGCTTTCCGCCACGTCGTCCGGCAGCGAGGCGCAGTTCAGCGCCAGGAAAGGTTTTTTACCGCGCGCGCTGCGCAGATGGCAGGCGCGTGCCAGCATATCTTTGCCGGTGCCGGTATCGCCTACAATCAGCAGCGGCGCATCCAGCATCGCCAGCTTGCGCGCCTGGTCCACGACCTGACGCATTTTTGGCGTAACCGCCACGATATGCTGGAACTCGCTGTCGTCGTTAACCGCCAGGTTCTGTAGCTGTTGGCCCATTCGGGCGGTGGATTTAAGCATAACTACCGCGCCAGCTGGCCGGTCTGCCTGTTCGTGCTCGCCTGCGGTAAAAATAGGCGTGATTTCCATCAGAAAGTCGCGGCCCTGCAATACCACATGATGCGCCTGCGGCTCAATGCGCTCGTTTTCCAGCCAGCGCTGAAAATTAAAGCCGCCAATTAGCGCGCCTGCGCCGTAGTTACGCATTTTCTCTTCATTAAGCGAAAACAGCGCCTGAGCTGCCGGGTTCGCCAGCTCAATTTTGCTTTTCATATCGATGGAAAACACCGGCTCCGGCAGCGCAATCAGCAGCGCGCTCAGCGCCCGATGCTCGCGTTCGGACGGCAAAAACGCCACCGTGCGCACGTCGGTGACGCTGGGAATACGACGGATTTCCGCCATCAGCTGGCTGAACTGCTCGAAGGGCACAGCTGAAAAGTTAAGATAGATGCGGCCGATTGAGGCAATCTCGATGCCGCGCAGGTCGATGTTCCTTTCAACCAGCAGATCGAGCAGTTCGCGGGTCAGACCAAGTCGGTCGTGGCAAAAGACTTCCAGACGCATGTATAAACCTTTATCAATTCCGGGCGGACATTAATAATACCCCATTGCCGCAGGGGTCAGAAGCGTTCTGGAAGGAAAAGTTGACAGTTGCCTACTTCTGCAACGTCTCTTTCAATTTCACCACCAGGTCGCGGCGGAAATCGCCCAGCCTCGGCTTGTCGCCTTCCAGCCAGGGCAGCGGACGGCACAGCTCCATCGTCTTGATGCCCAGCCGCGCGGTGAGCAGGCCTGCACCGATGCCCTGCGCGGCGCGAGCGGAGAAGCGCGCGGCAATGTCCTGCGACATCCAGTCCATACCCACTTCCCGCACCAGCTCGGAAGCGCCAGCGAACGCAATGTTTAACAGCACCAGCCGGAACAGACGAATGCGGCTGAAATAGCCCAGCTCGATGCCGTACAGCGCGGCGATGCGGTTAACCAGCCGCAGGTTGCGCCAGGCGATAAACGCCATATCCACCAGCGCCAGCGGGCTGACGGCGATCATCAGCGTTGATTCGGCGGCGCTGCGGCCGATTTCGCGTCGCGCCTGGCTATCCAGCATCGGCTGCACTATCTGTGCATAGAGCGCCACGACTTCGCGATCGTTATGCGTTTCGTGCAGCGAGGCATGCCAGCGTTGCAGCGCAGGGTTAGTGCGATCCAGCCCGGCCTGGCGCGCCAGCCTTTCACAAAACTCGCGCCCTTTGCCCATGCTCTGGCTGTTTAACAGCTCGCGACCGATATCTCGCTCTTCGGCCCGCTCGCGCAGCCGGTAAAGCCGTCGCCACTCGCCTACCAGGGAACCGGCGCCGGCCACGACGATCAGTCCGCCCGCCGCGTAGCCTCCCAGGGCGATCCAGTCCTGCGCCTGCCAGGCCTGATAAGTCCACTGCACGCCCTGCGCCGCCACGCTCAGGCCAAACAGCGCCAGGCCGGTTTTTACCAGCGTGCGCCACAGGCTACGTTTAGGCCGCAGCGCCGCCTCGACCGCCTTTTCACCCGCGTCTTCCTCTTCCACATGCGCTTCCGGCTCCGCAGCGATAAAGCTCGCCTCCTGCGGGGTAAAATGTCTGGCGGATTTTATAGCGGCATCTTTTTCCGCGGTCAGCGGCTGCGCAAAGTCGATACGCGGTTTAAGCGGTGCGTTCATCGCAGTTTATCTCCCAGTAAAAATTCCAGCGCCGCGTCCAGACGGATATGCGGCAAAGGCCTGTCTGCGTCCAGCTGCTGCGGCCTGAACTGTTCAAAATGAAACCCCTGCTGCTGCCAGAATGCGTTGCCCGGCAGGCGCGGCGGCACCTCGCCCGGATAGACGGTTAGCGGTTCGTTGTCGGTCAGCCGGTGACCGCGCAGCGCCGGTATCTTTTCGCCCTGATGATCGACAAGCCCGCTTTGCGTAGCCTGCACCGACGCCAGGCCCAGGCACTCCATATCGATACCCTCAAAAGCAGCATTCTGCCACGCATCCTGTACCAGCTGCTGCAACAGCGACACCAGGTTGGCGTGCTGATCGCTGGTAACGTGATCGGATTTGGTGGCGGCAAACAGGAGCTTATCGATTACCGGCGAGAAAAGGCGGCGGAACAGCGTGCGCTGGCCGTAGGAAAAGCTTTGCATCAGCTGCGTCAGCGCCAGCCGCATATCGTTAAACGCCTGTGGCCCGCTGTTAAGCGGCTGCAAACAGTCCACCAGCACGATTTGGCGGTCAAAGCGCAGGAAGTGGTTTTTGTAGAAGTCTTTAACCACGTGCTGGCAATAGTAGTTATAGCGCGCGCGCAGCATCCCGATATTACTGTTGGCATCCGCCTGCGCCAGCCTGGAGGCGTCCGCCTCTTCCGCCTGCGGCCAGGGGAAAAACTGTAAGGCTGGCGCGCCGGCCATATCGCCCGGCAGCACAAAGCGGCCAGGCTGGATAAAGTGCAGCCCTTCCCGTTTACACTTATGCAGGTAGTCTGTCCACGCCGCCGCGATTGCCGCCAGCCGGTTTTCATCCGCAGGCGCAAACGGATCCAGATCGGCGCAAAGCTTGCGCCATGGCGCTGACCAGCTGGCGCGATCGCCATTCAACAGACCCGTCATCTGTCGCGACCAGCCAGGATAGTCCTGCGCCAGCATGGGCAGATCCAGCAGCCATTCGCCGGGGTAGTCGACAATTTCAAGATAAAGCGTGGAGGCATCTTTAAAATGGCGCAGCAAAGATTCCTGCGAGCGATAGCGCAGCGCCAGACGCATTTCGCTGACCCCGCGCGTCGGCGTCGGCCAGGCGGGTGGCTCGCCATACAGCTGCGCCAGGCCTTCATCATAGGTAAAGCGCTGAATACCCATATCGCGCTGTGGCACGCGCTTAACGCCCAGCAGTCGGCCTTCTCGCGCAGCGGAAAACATCGGCAGACGCGCGTCGGCGTTGACGTTAAGCAATTGATTGACCAGCGAGGTGATAAAAGCCGTTTTGCCGCTGCGGCTCAGGCCGGTGACGGCGAGGCGCAAATGACGATCTGCGCCCCGGTTCATTAATGAAAGCAGTTCTGTCTGAAGTCGTTTCATTGGTCCATATCCTTAAGGCCGACGGCTCAGAATAGCATAGCCGCGACGTTCAGGGTTTGTTCCAGCGCGCCGTTGCGCCCCGCAGCGCGCGGCGGATAAGCGGCTCCAGCGCCCAGGCTAACAATATTTTCAGCGGCCGACGCGCGACGGATTTCACCGCCCAGCCGGTCAGGCCAGCCGGGCCGTAGCTTAACGCGCCCAGCAGCACGAACTTACCGGCCTTTTTCAGCGTGGGCGCGGCGTTGCGGTGTAAAGCAGATTGCCAGTTACGCATGGTGTTCTCCGGGCGCCTACAGCTGACGGAATCGGCTGCGCACGCTAAAGGTTTCAGAAGTGACGTAGCGTTCTATATCGCGTACGCCTGGCTCTCCGCCGCGCAGCTCCGCCTCCAGCTGGTCTAAAAGCATATGTGCCGTCGGGGCGTTTTCCTCCGCGCTTTGCGGCTTCTCGTCCAGCACAAAGGCCAGCAGAAAATAGGCGATCAGCGTGAGCATAAACAGACCAAAGATCATCGACAGCACGACGATAACCCGCACCAGCCGTACCGGGATATCCAGATAGTCGGCAATCCCGGCGCAGACGCCTTTTACCTTGCCGCGCGCGGGAATGCGGTAAAGTTTCCTGCTGCTCATGGCTGCCTCCAGTTAGGGTGCTCGGCGTCGAGGATCTCCTCCAGCGCCTTGATACGTTCGCGCATCCTGCGGGCATCCTGAGTCAGCTGCTGCAGCCTTTGTAGCTCGCCTTGCGACAGTGTGGCATCACTGTTTTGACGCTTGCTGTAGTGCAGCCATAGCCAGATGGGGGCCACAAACAGCATAAATATCGTCAGCGGGATCGCCAGAAATAACGCGCTCATTCATTCTCCTTGAATTGATATGCCGGGCATTCCGGGGAATGCCACCGGCAAAGATTATTCGCTACGGTTCATTTTTGCCTTCAGCGCCGCCAGCTGCTCAGAGATGGCATCGTCGGCCTGAAGATCGGCGAATTCCTGATCCAGCGTTTTCTTTTTGCCAAAGCTGTGGCTTTCCGCCTCGGCTTCCATATGGTCGATGCGGCGCTCAAAGGATTCAAAACGAGCCATCGCCTCGTCAATTTTACCGCTGTCCAGCTGGCGACGCACGTCGCGGGAAGAAGAAGCGGCCTGATGACGCAGCGTCAACGCCTGCTGACGAGCGCGCGTTTCGCTCAGCTTTTTCTCCAGCTCGCCGATTTCGCCCTTCATACGGGTCAGCGTTTCTTCAACCTGTTCGGCTTCGCGCGTCAGCGAGGCGGTCAGATCGTTCAGTCTTTGTTTCTCAATCAGCGCGGCGCGGGCCAGGTCGTCTTTATCTTTACGCAGCGCCAGCTCCGCTTTCTCCTGCCACTCGGCCTGCTGGATCTCCGCCTGTTCAATGCGGCGCTGCAGCTGCTTTTTCTCTGCCAGCGCGCGGGCTGAAGTGGAACGCACTTCCACCAGCGTATCTTCCATTTCCTGAATCATCAGGCGCACCAGCTTTTGCGGATCCTCTGCTTTTTCCAGCAGCGAATTGATGTTGGCGTTTACGATGTCGGCAAAGCGAGAAAAAATACCCATAATCTTCATCCTCTTAAATTGTTTTGGCGTTACGGGTATTACTATTCAAATCGCGTGCCAACTTTTATCTTATTGATTTTCCTTAATTACGCCGGTTTACAGCCGCGCCTTGTTTCTCTAAAGTGGCGTAATTAACCAATACCTGGTGAAAAAAATGGAAAAAGAAACGCTGCTTGGCGAGTCGAATAACTTTCTGGAGGTGCTGGAGCAGGTTTCACGTCTGGCACCGCTGAATAAGCCGGTGCTGGTTATCGGCGAGCGCGGTACCGGCAAAGAGCTGATCGCCAGCCGGCTGCACTATCTTTCCGAGCGCTGGCAGGGCCCTTTTATTTCATTAAACTGTGCGGCGCTGAACGAGAATCTGCTGGATTCCGAGCTTTTCGGCCACGAAGCCGGCGCGTTTACCGGCGCGCAGAAGCGTCATCTGGGTCGGTTCGAGCGCGCCGACGGCGGTACGCTGTTTCTGGACGAGCTGGCGACGGCGCCGATGCTGGTACAGGAGAAACTGCTGCGGGTGATTGAATATGGGCAGCTGGAACGCGTCGGCGGCAGTCAGCCTTTGCAGGTCAGCGTGCGGCTGGTCTGCGCCACCAACGCCGATTTGCCGCAGCTGGCCGAAGAGGGAAAATTCCGTGCCGATCTGTTGGACAGGCTTGCTTTTGACGTGGTGCAGCTGCCGCCGCTGCGCGAGCGTCGTAGCGATATCCTGGTGATGGCGGAGCATTTTGCTATTCAGATGTGTCGGGAGCTGGGCCTGGCTTTCTTCCCCGGCTTCTCGCCGGGGGCGCGGCAGGCTCTGCTGGACTATGGCTGGCCGGGCAACGTGCGGGAATTAAAAAACGTGGTGGAACGCTCTGTCTATCGTCACAGCGAAACGGATCAGGAGCTGGATACCATTATTATCAATCCTTTTCAGCGCCTGTACGCCGCCCCCACAGCGCCAGCCGCAGAGCGGCTGCCCACGCTGCCGCTGGATCTCCGCCGCTGGCAGCATCAGCAGGAAAGGGATCTACTGCAAAAGAGTTTAAAGCAGGCGCTCTACAACCAGCGCCGCGCGGCGGATTTGCTGGGTGTCACCTATCACCAGCTACGCGCAATGATGAAAAAGCACAACGTGGAAATCGGCGCTGAAGACGGCGAGCTATAGGCAATTTTAGCCGCGCTGCTGGAGCAAATTGTGCCAGATAGCGTAACTCTCCTGCTCAAAGCAGACGATATTGACCTGTTCTACCGCCTCGTGCAGCCTGGCGGAGATCGCTTCAAAGGCAATTTCTGCCGCCAGCGTTTTGGGGAAACGATAGATGCCGGTGCTGATATTAGGAAATGAAACGGATTTAATTTTATGCTCGTCAATCAGGTCGAAGCAGCGGTGATAAGCGCTACGTAACAGGTCAGGCTCGCCGTTTTGCCCGCCGTTCCACACCGGCCCTACGGTATGGATAACGTAACGGGCAGGCAGGTTGCCCGCTCCCGTTATTACGGCATCGCCTTCTTTACAGCCGCCCTGTCGCGCGCGGATCGCCCTGCACTCTTCCAGAATCGATTTTCCCCCGGCGCGATGTATCGCGCCATCCACGCCGCCGCCGCCCAGCAGCGACGAGTTAGCCGCGTTGACCATCGCCTCTACGGGGATTTGCGTAATATCACCCTGTAATAATTTGATTTTATCAGACATAAGCGCCTCCTTTTAGCTACCAGTATAGTCGGCCGTGGCCTCTCTTTCACCGCGGCACGATCGTAGACCGCCGCAAAATGCGCAAAAAAAAGCCCGCGCAGGGCGGGCTAAAAATACTGGAAGCAATGTGAGCAATGTCGTGCCCTTCTCCGGTAGAGCCACCGTTGAAGCGCAGAAGAATAATAATCATTCTCATACATAGCTGTAAAGTATTTATTGAGAATAATTCTCATTACCACACTAAGATCGGGCGTATTTCGCCAACCTGACCTTGCTCGCTGCCAGAAAACGCCTGACGTTTTTGACCAACGCTTCGCGACCTTTTATCAATAACAAAGGAGCATCAACCCCAAAGCACACAACGGCCCGCGTATGAAAAAACGTCAGTTGTCCCCGCAAACTTTGGGGGAGCACCAAGAGTGCGGTACACTGTGAGAATTGCCTGATATTTCAGATGACCTATGCGCAAACTACTCTGCACTTTTCTTGTCGGCCTTAGCCTGTTCAGCGCTATGGTTGCCGCCGCTCCGCCGGAAGACATCCGTCAGAGCGGTTTTGTCTATTGCGTGAACGGCGCGGCGACCACCTTTAATCCGCAGCTGGTCAGCGGCGGGCTGGTGGTTGATACGCTGGCTGCGCAGCTTTACGATCGCCTGCTGGATGTCGACCCCTACACCTATCGTCTGATCCCGGAACTGGCGGCAAGCTGGGAGACGCTGGATAACGGCGCGACCTACCGCTTTCATCTGCGGCACAACGTGCCTTTTCAGAAAACGGCATGGTTCACCCCTGGCCGACCTATGAACGCGGACGACGTGGTGTTCAGCTTTCAGCGTATTTTCGACCGCAAATCCGCCTGGCATGGCGTTAACGGCGGCAGTTATCCCTATTTCGACAGCCTGCAGTTCGCCGACAGCGTCGCCAGCGTGAAAAAGCTGAGCAGCGACACGGTCGAGATCCGGCTGAACGCACCGGACGCTTCCTTTTTGTGGCACCTGGCGACCCACTATGCGCCGGTGCTTTCGGCGGAATATGCCGCGCAGTTGAGTAAAGTCGATCGGCAGGAGCAGCTGGATCGCCAGCCTGTCGGCACCGGGCCGTTTAAGCTTAGCGAATACCGCACCGGCCAGTATATCCGCCTCGCCCGCCATGCTAATTACTGGAAAGGCATGCCGCGCATGCCGATGGTGGTGATTGATATGGGCGCGGGCGGCACCGGACGCCTTTCCAAACTCCTGACCGGCGAATGCGACGTGCTGGCCTATCCTGCCGCCAGCCAGATTTCAGTGCTGCGCGACGATCCGCGCCTGCGGCTGACGCTGCGGCCCGGTATGAATATCGCCTATCTGGCGTTTAACACGCGCAAAGCGCCGCTGGATCGCGCCGAGGTGCGTCAGGCGCTGGCGCTGGCAATTAATAATGAGCGGCTGATGGAGTCCGTTTACTACGGCACGGCGGAAACGGCGGCTTCTATTTTGCCACGTGCTTCCTGGGCTTATGATAACAACGCGCGCGTCACCGAATACAATCCGCAAAAATCACGTGAGATGCTCAAGGCGCTGGGCGTGGAAGATCTCCAGCTGACGCTGTGGGTACCGGCCACCTCGCAGGCCTGGAACCCCAGCCCGTTGAAAACCGCCGAGCTGATCCAGGCCGATCTGGCGCAGGTTGGCGTTACGGTAAAAATTGTGCCCGTCGAGGGACGCTTTCAGGAAGCGCGCCTGATGGAGATGAATCACGATCTGACGCTAACGGGCTGGGCTACCGACAGTAACGATCCCGACAGCTTTTTCCGCCCGCTGTTAAGCTGCGCCGCTATCGGCTCGCAGACCAATTTTGCGCACTGGTGCGACGCCGCTTTTGACGAGACGCTACAAAAAGCACTGCTCTCGCAACAGCTGGCGTCGCGCATCGAGTACTACGGCAAGGCGCAGGCTATGCTGGCGCAGTCGCTGCCGGTGCTGCCGCTGGCCTACTCGCTGCGGCTTCAGGCCTATCGCCATGATATTCACGGCCTGGTGCTCAGCCCGTTCGGCAATGCCTCTTTTGCCGGCGTTTATCGCGACCCAAGGACGAAGCCATGATTATCTATACGCTGAGAAGGCTGGTGCTGTGGCTGGTGACGCTGTTTCTGCTGACGGTGGTCGGTTTCAGCCTGAGTTACTTTACGCCCCACGCGCCGCTACAGGGCGCTTCGTTTAGTGATGCAATCCTGTTCTGGTATCAGGGGCTGATGCAGTTTGACTTCGGCGTATCCAGCATTAACGGCGAGCCGGTTTCCCTGCAGCTGTTAGAAGTCTTCCCCGCTACGCTTGAGCTGTGCATTCTTGCTTTCGTGCTGGCGATGGCCGTTGGCATCCCGTTCGGCATTGCCGCCGGCGTGATGCGCAACCGCTGGCAGGATAAAGCGATCAGCGCGCTGGCGCTGCTGGGCTTTTCAATGCCCGTGTTCTGGCTGGCGCTGCTGCTGACGCTGTTTTTCTCGCTGGATCTGGGCTGGCTGCCGGTTTCTGGCCGCGTCGATCTGCTTTATCCCATGAAAAACATCACCGGTTTTGCGCTGATTGACGCCTGGCTGAGCGATTCGCCCTGGCGGCACGAGATGTTGAAAAGCGTGCTGCTGCACCTGATATTGCCGGTAACAGCGCTGGCCGTAGCGCCTACTACGGAAGTGGTGCGTCTGCTGCGTATCAGCACGCGCGAAGTGATGGAGCAAAACTATATTAAAGCCGCCGCCACTCGCGGTCTTTCACGGCTGACCATTATCCGCCGTCACGTGCTGCATAATGCGCTGCCGCCGGTTGTGCCTCGCCTGGGACTGCAATTTTCTACCATGCTGACGCTGGCGATGATCACTGAAGTGGTGTTCAGCTGGCCAGGTCTGGGACGCTGGCTGGTGGACGCCATCAGGCAGCAGGACTACGCGGCGATTTCCGCAGGCGTAATGATGGTTGGCGGTCTGGTGATTACCGTCAATGTGCTGGCCGATATTCTGGGCGCGCTGACAACGCCGCTGAAGCATAAGGAATGGTATGCCCTCCGATAGGGCGTTGGTTTATTAAAACTTTAGGCTTTCAATTCAATGAGATATTAAATTTCACTGCATTTAAAGCCCTTAAAAACATGCTTTCATGTACACATTAATGAAAGTGTGTTTTACCTTTAGTTAACGCACCTAAATTAACTGTGTGCGGTGCAACGTAGGGCGTTATAATCTATCGTCGGCTATCGGCTTTTTTGCCGTTACGCACGAGCTGGCGCGGCATAGTGCAGTGCTGGACGGGTAGCGTGAGTGGCATGGAGGTATTTGACATTATTTAATCTTCTGATAGTTATAAAATTACCACCTGTCAGTTATTTAAGGATTTCTACAATTACATGGAGATAATAAAATGCAAGAGGCACATCAAGGCTCACCAATAAGCTTGCTAATAATGCTGGTAGTATATTCCTTACTGGCAATACCTTCATTTAAAATTGCCAGAAAAGCTGGCTTTGACTGGAAAATGGGAGTGATGCTGGCTTTTCCAGGATTAAACTTTATAACTTATATAATTTTCGCATTCATCAAATGGCCTGTTGAATACATAACAGATCCATTAAAGAAATAGCGGGTGTTGATAAAATCTATTATGCAAGTGTCCCATTAAACTAGTTAAGTAATCCCGCTTTTACTGGCCTGGCTCCAGAGTCGCCGCCTGGCGTTGATATCGGCGACTTTGGCTACATGTTTATTCGGCATTCTCCCGATCCTTAGCAAACCGCGTGCTGTTACCAGGGGCTATTATCCGCGTAGCGTTACGAAATTCATGCGACGTAAGCAACTTGCCTGTGGCGACTGTAGGAACTGTTTTATCACGCACCATAGTTGATACGATAATGACACTCATCCAGCGCCAGGCAGGCCAGCAACGGTCGTCTGCTGCCGCTTTTTTGCAAAAAAATAAAACGATAGTCATTATAAATCGTTTTTTAAACAACATATATTTTTGCCCTTTAGTACTTAAAAAAGCACCAATAAATCTACTCTCAGGCCAGGTATTCTTCAAATATTTCAATTAGTTATTTGTTGTTCATGCATATTTCAATAAAATAAGTTAACAACAATATTAAAACCGCAAAAGGATATTTCCAAAGAAAATCAAATGATAACAAAAAAACTGCCCGCCATCATATATTAAACCGACCAAGAATTAATGCGCAAGCGTATCCCGGCACGTCTGCCACAGGGCTAAAAGCAAAAAAATGCCAAAGCCAGCTTTTGATGATTAACAACACATGCCGTATTAACCACTTCTGGCAGGCTGTAACACCTTTTGCGTAACGCAGTAGAATTACTTATATTACCTACAGATTTTTCAAAGGCGATGGCGTTGCCACGCCTGTAGCAATCACTTAGAGGGAGCAAGGAAGCATGGCACGTAATGTCACCCCTGGATATTGTGTAGTTGAGAGGCCTGGAAATCTTGATTTTCAGGCGCGTGAATTGTTCAGAAATGTCCGCTCTCCGGCAGCAAGCCTGTTTATGAAGCTAAACGCCGGTACTCAATGGTTGAAACCTGGTCAGATTTTGATTGTAGCCGACCCGGAATCTCCTTTGACTAATCAGATGTTGCAGCCTTTGCAACAGGCGCGGCAAAAGACCAGTGACGCTGTTGCGGCCGTCAGTGTTGAAGAGGCAAAATTCATGCAAAAACACTATGGTATGATTGCAGGTCTGACCTATGCCGGTGATAAAATTTTCGGCACGGTTGGCGATGCGGGAGAAAAATATTTTTCTCAAATAGAGCAAACGCTGAAAAAAATCGAGGCCAGTTACCAGAATCAGTTCAGGACGCAGGGAACGCTAATCAGCCAGCAGTTTTTTGTCGAGCGTAATCAGTTGCTGAATCAGTTAAAGGAGCTGGTCAACAAGCCGCTATTAAAATCCCTTGCCCGACATACCGTGAAATTCCGGCAGTATGAAAATATGAAGCGGGCTTTGAATCTCTCCAGCCGTTCAATTGTGCATGAATGGTCAACTGTGGGTATGAGTGGTATTCCGGGTTATTCTTACTATGTTGGTAATGCGGCCAGAGCGGCAAAATTCCTTAAATATGGCGGCTATATAGGTATTGGATTCTCCTTTGCCGGAACCACTAATGATGTGGTTGATGCCTGTACTAAAGGGCGTGAAGGTGAATGTAGTAAAATAGCTTTTAAAAAATACAGTAAATTTACCAGCGGTACATTTGCTGGTATGACTGGAGGTACTCTGGGCGCATCTGCCGGTATCGGCGTTTGCGTTGCAGTAGGCGTTGTCACCGCGGGCGCCGGAGGTGTAGCTTGCGCCGCTGTAGGTTCATTAGTCGGCGGGGCTATTGCAAGTTCGGCAAGCGATCGTCTTATGGATCTTTGGTTAAAATAGCATGAACAATATTCTTTCTTACATCGCCCTTGGATGCGCCATCGTCCCTTTCTTTATTACCGTTCTGCAATTTATTATTTTTTCAATGAATAACAAAAAATACAATACTTTGTTATCCATGTATCAAGACAGCAAATTCGAACTACCCCCACTGTATAAATTCTACGGATCAATGGGTTTTTTTGGCTCTTTTGGCATGTCTTATTTTTTTTCAAGGCTAAAGAAAGGAAAGGGAATAATTTTTCAACCCAAAGAAAAAATCACTATTTCCAGGTTTTTGAGAGGTATTGATCTAAACCTCATAAAGTGGCTCGATACTTATTATTACCTTTCGATTTCAGCACTGTTTTTGTATGCAACTTTTGTTGTAATGAGTTTATTAAAAATGGTTATTACGCAACTCTAAGAGCCCACATAGTGGGCTGTTTCCTCCATTAAATCAACCGCCCATCTCCAGTTCTACATCCTGCATAGACAGGCATCCGTCTATGCACTCCTCAGCCATTTGAAACCTTATCAGCATTGTGCCCTTTGACAGCTTCAGCTTTTTGCCCAGCGCCCGCTTTGAAATGTCTTTGATACAGGCTTACCCATACCTGCCGCCCTGTCAGCAAACAAGCGCTGCAGCTGCTCGTATTGCTCTCGGTTGGGTAACCGCGGGTCTCAGGACTCGCCAAAATTCATTCAGGAACTCATCCAGCCACGCCAGGTATTCCGACTCGCTCTCCCAATCGTACGCCTTCAGGCGGTAGTACGGCGGGTCGGTGATAATGAGATCGACAGGGTTATCTGGAAGATTTTTAATGAATTGCTGTGAGTCAGCGTTTATAAGCTGAACATTTGTTAACCATCCGGATGAAGTAGCAGCCGAACCTGATATTGCAGTAAGAACGGCTTGTGAATTCTGGCGTATGAAACATGTTAATCCTTGTGGCTTACGGTTATCCCCCAATAAACGTCAGCCTTTTTCACTGTAAGGGCATCCATATTTTTCAGCCTTTCCAGCTTTACCTGATGCCAAGGATCTTAGCGCTGTGTATCGGGTTCAAAGTCGGCTGCACCGCTCCCTTGCCTGTGACAGAGATACAGAAGAATACTCGCCTATGCTAAGCTGTACGGGCTTGCCCTCCCGACAATGACGGTAAAAAAGGTAACAGATCCGGTAATTGAAAGTCGGAGATTGAGGGCTGGTGAATCTGCCGTGATCTCAACCTTATCACGACATTTATAAGGCGATATTGTAAGCGGGGTCATCAGTAAGCACTGTGTATATACCATCCCAAATACGCTTTAGTGGGCACAAAACCCTGGATTGTAGGTAAACCAAGTGAATCAGCGTCACTTTAAAGCACAAATTAATCGCAAGGCCATGATATGAATGTTAAATTCAAAGAAAATCAGACTATATTAAAACGCCTTAAAGTGAAAGATTATGCCCTCCGATAACATTTACGCCGAAAAACGGCTGCCCAGCACTTTCCGCACCACGTGGCGGCTGTTTTATCATGACACCACCGCGATGGTCGGCTTCTACCTGTTTATCGCGCTGCTGCTGCTGTGCCTGTTTGGCCGCCTGCTTGCGCCTTACGGGCTGGCGCAGCAGTTTTTAGGTTATCAGCTGCTGCCGCCCTCGTGGTCGCGCTACGGCGATGTTTCATTTTTTCTCGGCACGGACGATTTGGGCCGCGATCTGCTGAGCCGCCTGCTGAGCGGTGCGGCGCCAACGGTAGGATCGGCTATAGCCATTACCGTACTGGCCTCGCTTTGCGCCATGGTGCTGGGCGTTTTTGCCGGGCTGACCAGAGGATTGCGTTCGGCGGTGATGAACCACATTCTGGATACCTTTCTTTCCATTCCTTCGCTGCTGCTGGCGATCATCGTGGTGGCGTTTTTCGGCCCAGGTTTAAGTCATGCCTGGCTGGCGGTATTCCTGGCGATAATCCCTCGTCTGGTGCGCTCGGTCTATACCGCCGTGCACGACGAACTGGAAAAGGAGTATGTCACCGCCGCCCGTCTGGATGGTGCCTCCAGCATGAATATTCTTCGCTATGCAATTTTCCCCAATATCCTGGCGCTGCTGGTTTCGGAATTTACCCGCGCGCTGTCGATGGCTATCCTGGATATCGCCGCGCTGGGCTTTCTGGATCTGGGCGCGCAGTTGCCTTCTCCCGAATGGGGAGCCATGCTTGGTGATGCGCTGGAGCTGATTTACGTCGCACCCTGGACGGTGATGCTGCCCGGCGCGGCGATAATGCTCAGCGTGCTGATTGTCAATTTGCTGGGCGACGGTATTCGTCGCGCCATCGTTGCGGGAGTTGAATAATGCCGCTGCTCGATATTCGTAATCTGACCATTGAGTTTATGACCGCCGATGGCCCGGTCAAGGCGGTCGATCGCGTCAGTATTACGCTGACCGAAGGGGAAGTTCGCGGCCTGGTGGGCGAATCCGGCTCGGGCAAGAGCCTGATCGCCAAAGCGATCTGCGGCGTGACCAAAGATAACTGGCGGGTTACTGCCGACCGTATGCGCTTTGACGATATCGACCTGCTTAAGCTGTCGCCGCGCGAAAGGCGTAAACTTGTTGGCCATAACGTGTCGATGATTTTTCAGGAGCCGCAGTCCTGCCTGGATCCTTCTGAAAGCGTGGGTAAACAGCTAAAACAGGCTATTCCCCGCTGGACGTGGAAAGGCCGCTGGTACCAGCGTTTCGGCTGGCGGCATCGTCGCGCTATCGAGCTGCTGCACCGCGTGGGCATCAAAGATCATAAAGATATTATGCGCAGTTTTCCCTATGAGTTGACCGAAGGCGAATGCCAGAAAGTGATGATCGCCATTGCGCTGGCCAACCAGCCGCGCCTGCTGATTGCCGATGAACCCACTAACGCAATGGAGCCGACGACGCAGGCGCAGATTTTCCGTCTGCTTTCCCGGCTTAATCAGAACAACAACACCACGATTTTGCTGATCAGCCACGATTTGCAGATGCTGAGCCACTGGGCGAACCGCATCAACGTGATGTACTGCGGCCAGACGGTGGAAACCGCCACCAGCGAAGATTTGATCGTGCAGCCGCACCATCCTTATACGCAGGCGCTAATCAGGGCGATGCCGGATTTTGGGCGCTCGCTGCCGCATAAGAGTCGTCTGAACACCCTGCCCGGCGCGATCCCTTCGCTGGAGCACCTGCCCATTGGCTGCCGTCTGGGGCCGCGCTGCCCTTATGCGCAGAAAAAATGTATCGAAACGCCCCGCCTGGCGGGCGGAAAATCGCACCTGTTCGCCTGTCATTTCCCGCTGAATATGGAGAGTCAGTAATGGTTGAAACGCTGCTGGAGGTGCGCAACCTCAGTAAAACCTACCGTTACCGAACCGGCCTGTTTCGACGTCAGCATGTTGAGGCGGTCAAAGAGGTCAGCTTTACGCTACGTGAAAGACAGACGCTGGCGATCATCGGCGAAAACGGCTCCGGCAAGTCGACGCTGGCGAAAATGCTCAGCGGCATGATTGAGCCGAGCGCGGGCGAAATCCTGATTGACGATCGGCCGCTGCAATATGGCGATTACGGCTACCGCAGCCAGCGTATCCGTATGATCTTTCAGGATCCGTCCACTTCGCTGAATCCACGCCAGCGCATCGGCCAGATCCTGGATTTCCCGCTGCGTCTGAATACCGATCTGACCGCCGAAGCGCGGGAAAAGCGCATTATCGCCACCCTGCGCCAGGTCGGTTTACTGCGCGATCACGCTGCTTATTATCCTCATATGCTGGCGCCGGGACAGAAGCAGCGCGTCGGTCTTGCCCGCGCGTTGATCCTGCAACCTAAGGTCATTGTCGCCGACGAGGCGCTGGCCTCGCTGGATATGTCTATGCGCTCGCAGCTGGTGAATCTGATGCTGGAACTACAGGACAAGCACGGCATCGCCTATATCTATGTGACGCAGCATCTGGGCATGATGAAGCATATCAGCGATCAGGTAATCGTCATGCATCACGGCGAAGTGGTAGAGCGCGGCAGCACCGCAGATGTCCTCGCCTGCCCGCTGCACGATCTGACGAAAAGACTGATTACCAGCCACTTTGGCGAAGCGCTGACGGCGGACGCCTGGCGTAAAGATCGTTAGTCCCGCTCTTTTAAACGCCCGTTCTGCCAGGAATGGGCGAATTTCCAGCCGGTTCCGTTGCTTCTTTCACCATTATGCTTTTCCGCTATTTATTAGCACCGATCGGTCTTTGCCGGTTATTCCGCTTGCGCGAGGATAGGCTTGCCCTCCGGTCCGTACTCAGGGCCAGCCAACTTGAAAAGGAATGACTATGGAACAGCGTCGGCTTAAAAGCCATAGCCACTGGTATCACGAAACCCAGGCCACGCTCGCCAGCCGGGCAGAGCCTCTGGTGCCCGAGGCCGCTGATATTGAAGACCGTTTTTTGCTGGGACTGGCCGCGCTTTGTGAAGGCGGGCTGCGGCAGACGCTACAGGAAGCGCAGCCGGCGCTGCTGGCTTCCAGGGATCTCTACTCGCTGCTGTTTCCTTCGTCGCTGACCGCCTCGCTGACGCATACGCTGACGTTATACGATCGTCTCAGCACCGCACTTACCGTGGCGCAGGTTACCGGCGTTCAGCGCCTGTGTAACCATTACGCCGCACGCCTCAACCCGCTAAGCGGGCCGGACTCTTCACGTGAGAGTAACCGTCGCCTGACGCAAATTACCGAATATGCCCGCCAGCTGGCGATGCAGCCGACGCTGATTGACGAGGCAGCATTGCAGCGGCTGGATGAGGCAGGCCTGACCGCGCCGGATATCATCACCTTTAGCCAGATTATCGGTTTTGTCTGTTATCAGGCGCGAGTGGCGGCTGGCGTGCATGCCCTGCTCGCCCTGCCGGTTCGCTGGATCCCTGGCGTAACCGTTCCGCCAGATGCGGACGAATGCGGCTTTACCGACCAGCATAGCTGGCAGCCCCGGCTGACGCCCGTTGAGCTGCGTTACGCCACGCACAGCCAGCTGGAAGCGCTGACCTTCTGCCAGCCGCAGCAGGCATTAAGCCGCAGCGCCTGGCTGCTGGCGCACGACGGGGATGCCCTGTACGGCTGGGGTCAGCTGATTAAGGTACTGGAAGAGCAAACGACGACGCCGGAAGGCCAGCTTGCCGCCGCTGTAGCCGCACGGATCAACGGCAGTGCAGCCTGCTTTAACCGGTACGCGCCGGAAGCGCTGCGTAGCGCGTTAAAAACAGGCGTTGATGACGCGATCGGAAGCGCCAGCGCCGTCGATCGGGCAGTGATACAGACCGCCGCGCAGCTGACCCGCTCGCCGGAGCGCTTCAGCGCCGCGCATTTACAGCCGCTGAAAGAGGCGGGTTTTTCGCTGCAGAGAATGATGAACGTGATTTTCAGTACGGCGCTGGCAGGCTGGAATAACCGGCTGATGCAGTCGCTGGGGAGTTAGCGTTCGTCGCGGCTAACGTTCGCTAAGCCAGCGGCGTACCTCGTCAAAAAAGTGCTGGGACAGCGGCGTCGCTCTGCCCGGCTCGGCAATAACCACTGCGGCCTGGCGGCTCATCGGCGCAATGGCCAGCGGGCGCGACTGCAATTCCGGCGTCATGGCCGGCAGCAGATGGCCGCGAGGCGAAATCAGGCAGCCCAGCCCTACCTGAACGCCCTGCGCCAGTTGAAACACGGAGGTGGTTTCCAGTATCACCCGCAGATGGATATCGGCTTCCCGAAAGTGGGTATCCAGATAGCGTCGGAAATAGCGCGTCTGCTCCGCCAGACACAGCGGGATCTCTTTTAGTTCGTTCAGGCTCAGCGGCGCTTCGCCCACCAGCTGCGGAAAATGTTCGGGATGGAAAACCACTTCCACGCCGTTGTCTGCCAGCGGTTCGGCCTGGAAATGCAGCTCGCGCAGCGTGACCAGCTCAAAAAAGCCAATGCCGACGTCCACCGTATAGCTGTTCAATGCGTCAAGCAGCTGATCGGCGCTGAGCACCGAGACGCGATAGTTAAGCTGCGGATAACGTTCCTGGATGCCTTTCAGCACCAGCGGCAGCGAGATGCTGCACTGCGGCACCACGCCAATACGTAGCGTGCCCGCAACGCCATGTTTTAACGATTCGACTTCCAGCTTGAGGCCCTGATAGACGGAGACGATTTCCCGCGCCCACGTCAGCACCCTTTCGCCTTCTGGCGTAAAGCCGTCGAAGTTATTGCTGCGGTTGATCAGCGATAGCCCCAGCTCGCGCTCCAGGTTTTTCAGACGCATCGACAGCGTCGGCTGGCTGACGAAGCTCGCCTCCGCCGCACGGCCAAAATGGCGCTCGCGCTCAAGGTTACACAGGTAAATAAGTTGTTTTATATCCATTTTTCTTATTTTTCAGAAGGTTATGTCAGACAGGCTTTATTGACTGGTAAGCAGGCATCCGGGCGCAAAATCAGCCCGGTCGACAGGCATTGCTGACTAAAGAAGATCTTCAGCCAGCGCGCCTGAGATGTCAATTTAAAGAGCCCTAAAGGCTAATGTCGTGCTGCTGAACGTCAATAATGGCTGTTGTCCGCGCTCATTCAGCAAAAGCATTTGTATGCAAGTTTCCCTGATAAAATTCCGTCGGAACAAATTTCAGGCTCAGGTACGTGCCTCCAGCCATTTTATAACATTGGGATTAATTTAGTGTGCCGGGTCAACCGGCTCTGATTATTTGCCTGCATCCCTTACAGGCTTTTTTTACCTTCAGGCCAGATAGCTCGTTAATAATGGATTTTTATTATTGCAGCCCGACAATTGCGGCATTTTTTTTGGTGCGTAATAAAGTTGCCCGGCATCTCTTTACTGAAATGGTTAACGGTAGCTTTAGTTTTACGACAGAAGCCGTACATAAATACCGGGCCGCTCACAAAGAGATAAAGCCCTGAAGAGATATGCCGATGAACAACAGGGTTTAATTTCAGGAGAAAGAGATGGAAAACAAGTTCACCACCGCTAAAGATTTTAACGATGACGGCTTTTGGTAAAAATTGTTAAGTACGTTAAAAAAGCGGGGCATGAAGTCATTGAAAAAGCGCTTTGGTTCTATTTTTCTGCGCAGAGACCAGACACGCCAATTTGGGCAAAATGACGATTTACGCTGCGCTTGCTTATTTCGTTTTGCCGATTGATGCCGTCCCTGATGCTTTGCCCGTTGTTGGCTTTACGGATGACCCTGGTGTCCCGGCTGGGGCGCTGGCTGCTGTGTCGATGTATATCAACGAAGATGTAAAAACCAGGCTACAGAAAAAATGGCAGACTGGTTCGACTAAACGTTATTGCTGATGACTGGTGACGATATCAGCCCAACGAGCACGCCCGAAAGGGCTATCGGCGCTGCATTGGCTGTGGATCAAGAGCGTGGAAAATGACTTTAACGCCAAAGCCCCCATTACTGGGGGCGAACCACATTAAAAACTTTCCCAATCCCCGGCTGATACAGCGGCCGCCTTCGCGGGCGTACGGCTCACGGATGGCTTAACAAAGGTCTCGGTTTTTTTGTACATCCGCGTATCTGAAGTTAACTTAAAGGCAGACACCAGTTGGCTGAGCGTCTCCGCCTGATCCTGTAGCGATCGGGACGCGGACGAGGCTTCCTCGACCAGCGCAGCATTTTGTTGCGTCACTTCGTCCATCTGCCCGATAGCCAAATGAACCTGCTCAATACCGCGGCTTTGTTCCGCTGCCGAAGTAGCAATCTCATTGACAATAGTCGCGACCTGGTTGATTGAGCTGGTCACTTTTGCTGAGTTTTCACCCACGCTGGCTGCCTGCAACGCCCCGCTTTCGACGTGCATAACGGAGGCGTTGATCAGATCTTTAATCTCTTTTGCCGCAGAGGAAGAACGCTGCGCAAGATTACGCACTTCGCTTGCCACCACTGCAAAGCCTCTGCCATGCTCGCCGGCTCTTGCCGCCTCAACGGCAGCGTTCAGCGCCAGAATATTGGTCTGGAATGAAATCCCCTCGATCAGCCCCGTTATTTCGGAAATTTTTCCGGAGCTGGTGCGGATATCTTCCATCGTATTCAACATATTCCTCACGGACTGACCGTTTTCTGTCGACAGCTTATTAGCGCTATCGGCCAGCGTGCTCGCCTCGCTGGCACTGAAGGAGTTATTTTTTACCGTTTCACTCAGTGCAGCCATACTCGAAGAGGTCTCTTCAAGCGAAGCCGCCTGCTGCTCGGTACGAGAAGACAAATCTTCATTACCTGCGGCAATTTGTGAAGATCCTGAGCTTACGGATAACGATGCGCTATTAACAGCCGTTAACGTCTCTGAAAACTTAGTCAGTAATTTATTAAACGCTGAAGCGGTTTTTCCTATTTCATCAGCGTGGCTGTCGTCAGCCTGGCGAGTAAGGTCTAACGTGTTGCTGACTTCCAGCATTGTCTCTTCTATATTCAGAAGGCTTCTTCTGATATTCAGAATGGTTTTTATGGCAAAAAAGCTGAGCAGCACAATCACCAAAAGAACCGCAGTTGACATCATCCAGATTGTTTTTGAATAGATTTCTCTATTGATTTTTTTTAGCTCATTGCCAATCTGGATATTAAGTTCAATCTGCTTATTCAAATCTGATGCTAATTTTCTGCCTGCAGCACCTATACCTGATTCACCCTGAAGCAAGGCCAGCGTTACGCTCTCATTTTGCGCGCGGGAAGCATTAAGAAACGCCGGTAAGTCAGCCCGTACTGCGTCGATGTCACGGTAGATCTGCTCTGTCATACTATGATCTTCAGCACTGGAGATATCATTAGCCATGTAATAATCAGTCAGCTTTTTCAATTCATCCAGCGTGTCGTCGATATGGCGTTCAGCGGCAGGCAGCTTTGTATCATCGGTAAGCGCCTGGTGCTTGTATAAGGCCAGGCCCAAAGCGCTGGAAGCGCTAATGGATTTGTTAAGATCCTTAATGCTGGGGATAGCATTATTCTGCACATATTCGAAGCGGGATTGAAAACCCGATATAATTGAGAATGATACCGCTGCCAGCGTGCATAAAGCCAGTGCCAACAGGGTAAACGTCAGGAACAAACGCTGCGTAATATTCATACCTACCTCAAACCTGATAATTTAATAAGCCCTAAGAAGACGTTTTGTCCCCAGGGTAGGGTTATCGGTATGCCGTTGAAAAAAATTAGCCCTTGTATCACGTTTAAATTTTTTTTCGTGCAGGGCAATACAACCTATTATTAATATTGATTTTATTAGTTAAGTTACATTTGCTCACGTAATACTGACGTGCAAAGGATCCGTATTGTGCTATCGGCTTTTTATCGTTTTGGTCACCCGGCCCTTTTAATCTTCAGCCTGTAAGCCAAAACTCACTGTATGTGTTAATTAATTTAGCAAGTTATGTTTCATGTTTTAAGGATAAATCATCTGGACGCCCCTGTTTCTGGCGCCGTAACAGCCATTCCTGGCGCGGTCAGTATTAAACACGCCGATAAAAACCGCCCGGAGGCGGCTTAGCTTTTCAGCACTATTTAACCGTGAATAACAAAAAGGGATTTGCAATGTGGGCAGAGCAATGCCTGCTCTCGAGAAATTTTTGCAACTGAATGCTTAGAGCTTTTTCCGCATATAGGGCATTTGGCGTCAGCGTTTATTCTGGCGATACGGTCCATCATCTGAGCGAAAAAGGACATGGTATTTGGCCTTGTGAGAAGTGAGCCTGATTATACCATCCCTGCGCAAATTTTACTCAACTAACCTGCATTTTCGATCTGGATTAGGCTGCCGCACTTTAACGCCTGGCTTTCTCTGTGGGGAAACCTTGATCATTTGACTGTCTCAATAGTTGAACCGTGCGAATTCATCACGTAGACCTTGTCTCCCGGATAGATGTATTGATACAGCGTTCCATCCGCTTCTTTAAGGCCAGGCATTTTCACGCTATCCACCTCGCTGATAAGCACAGCTACAGCGTCCCCGACCAGTACGCCATCCCTTTCACTGATCATAATGGCCTCTTGCTGTAAGACTTTGCTTTTCTCTTCATTTTCATAGATAGCAGGCATTACCTCAGCAAAATCGGGATTGGGATGCTCTTTGGTCAGCGTCAGAACATAGCCGAAGGTTTCCGAACCGCGTCTTGCAATAGTGATATTGTTCACCTCACAGATATGCGTCACACCCCCGATGATACTTTTAACGGTCAGCATAGTGTTCTCCTTCTTCCGGACGTAAAAAAGCCCCGCGTTGGCGAGGCTCAGGTTGTTTGCGCACCTTATTCCAATAACGGACAGACAACGCTCAAAACGTTATCTCTTACGCTGATCCCCCTATAATACCCTTTATATAAAAAGGTTAATAAAGCGCAGGCGTAAAAAAAGGCCACCCAGGGTGACCTTCAGAACAAGTACTGGACCGCCGTCAGGGATTCGAACCCCAAACCTTCAGCTCCGTGGCTGATGCTCTCTCCAGGTGAGCTAACGGCGGTTTAATCCTGATGCCGGTTACGTTCCGGTAACCTGATGCCGGTTACGTTCCGGTAACCTGATGCCAGTTGCGTTCCGGTAACCTGATTCCGGTTACGTTCCGGTAAAATCGTTAGCGCAGCTTGTTCACCCGTCTCCCTGAGGAGAAGCAGGGTTGATACGTCCCTCGCGCAGGAGCATGTTCTGGTAGTGTAGTACACCGCAGACAGAAAAAAGGCCCTGCCTGAGCAGAGCCTGAAATTTGGTGCGCCTGTTTATCATCACTGATTAAGGGTCAGTCCGTCGGTCGGGCGGCGCATTGGCGACTACCTGATTAAGCATAGTTATGGTTCAGCAAATAGCAAATTAAGAGCCGATGGCCAGGCGCTGTGGTTCAGGCGAGATGACCAACCGCCGTGCCGGTAACAGCTGTTTAAAGTGGCCTGATGGCGGCACTTATGCTGCTAAACCTCTCTCCATACTTTGGCTCGCACGGCGGTATTGGCAGCATTTCAGGGTAAACATCCCTTAATAAGATTCGTCTCAGAACAAAATTTAACCACCGGGATGTGATTCGGATCACTTTATGGTCTGCGTATTACTTTAGGGTGGTGAGGCAAAACAGAGTTAACTTCGTTTTTTTGCCCGCGGCTCCCTGCGGGCTTTTTTTATATAAATAATCCTGAATAACGCCTTACCTGTCCGTGTCAGCACAGAGATGAGCATGATATAGCTGCTATTTTTACCAAAAGCGCGCACGGTTCAGGTTTAATAGGTGCTGATAAAAGCGCTAATATTTTCTATAGAGAGGTTACACTGAAAGCGAGCCAGAAAGCAGATAGTTAATTTAAAGCGAGGACAGATATTATAATAACCGTATTCAGTGGCACGAGGCCTTAACTATCCGTGTGCGATAAGATGGTTTCAGAATACAAGGTTTTTAGTGCCACTGTAAAATATAGAAAAGCTCATTAATTTCACCGCCTTTGTCTTTATTCCTTCACGGCGGCTAAGCCTTTAAAATTGATACCGGCACTGATATCCAGCTGCCTATTGAAGCGTGAACCACGGCGCGGTACACCGCCTCCGGTAAGGTTTTGCCCACGGAGGGCGCTCTTTCGTCCAGATAAGCGATAAACATCTGTTTATGGCCGCCGCTGCTCAGGAATATATTCAGATTGCTTATCAGATATCCAGCCTTGTCCCACGTCGTAGCCGCGCCTTTCGGCCAGGCGCCGCCTATAGCTTTAAGCACGGCCCATTCCAGGGCTTTGCCTTCCAGTTCGTCGGTTTGAACGGTTTCAGTCTGCATTATATTCCCCGTAAGCCTGCCTTGCCTGGCAGAAAAGCGTTAGCTGCTAAATTGTTGCCAGTTATTCCATACTTCGGTAACAAATGCACCCTGATAATGCTTCTGTCGCTTATATTCAGAATCAGGCCATGCCTGGCCGCCGCTCTTTATTATTAATACCCTAAGGACAAAGCAGACTATTCTTATTTATTGACATCCCGGCTTATATTCAGAATTGGCCCCGGTGTTAATTACCGCTGTAATAAATATCAAGCCAGCATCGTCTTTTAGTGACGCCGTCACCTGCCTGCCGGTCCCGGTCACGACCGGCAGGCAGAATTGCTCAGCCGTAATGCCGCTTTTTGCGTTGCCTTCAGCCTTTTAGCAATGAATCCCGCCGCCTGTGCGCTGGCTCTTGCGACCTGCTCTGCTGAAGCCACGCGAGGGGAGCCGCAGTCAAACGGCGGCGCAGGATCGTATTCCATCTGCAGCTGGATAGCCTGAGCGATTTCGTCGCCGTAGAGCGCGGCCACCACGCTAAGCGCAAAATCGATGCCGGAAGTCACGCCAGCGCCGGTAATAAGATTACCATCCCGCACTACGCGCTCGCCTACCGGCTCGGCACCCAGTAACGCCAGCTGCGACAGCGATCCCCAGTGGCAGGTCGCTTTGCGTCCCTGTAAAAGCCCGGCGGCGCCCAACACCAGCGAGCCGGTACAAACGGAGGTAAGCAAATTAACCTCTGCGCTTTTGCGGCGGATAAATGCCAACGTATCGTTGTCTTCCATCAGCGCGATCTGCCCTGGGCCGCCGGGCACGCAAAGGACATCCAGTTTTGGGCAAGCCTCAAAGGTTGTGGAAGGCAGGATCGCCATGCCGCGATCGGACACTACCGGTTCCCGCGTTTTCCAGATGAGATGCACCTGCGCGCCAGGTGCCCGGGTAAAAACTTCAAAAGGGCCGGTAAGATCTAGCTGGGTTAAATCGGGGTAAAGCAAAAGGCCAATGGCAAGGGTTTGGGCAGACATGCTTTTCTCCTGAAAAAATGAAGTCCGTTTTTCGCATATTCACAGACAGACGGCAAGCGTAAAAAAGCCGTCTTATACGGCGCACGCCCTTTCTCGCGATCTGAGTTTTCTCCACCTGTTCCAAAAGAAGGATATAAACGAAGCGGCAAATCTGGAACCATGCAGATATAAAATTATCGGCAAAAGCGAAAATGAAGCTCCCACTTCTGAATAAGTTGTAGAAATTAATAATAATGCATAAAAAAACCCGCCACCCCTGAACCAGAGGGATGCGGGTTTTAGCCGGTTACGGGACAACCTTAAATTACTTTCTTCGGCCAACTTAATCAATCGGCTAATAGTTGAGCCAATTTAAACGGCCCGATACTACCTGTGGTCATCCCATACTACTTAGCTGCGGTGGCTGTTCTGCCCACCTTTTTTACCGGCTTCGGAGGCCTTATCACGGTCGTTTTTGAAAGAACCGCTGCTGCTCTGGCCGCCTTTCTTACCTGCTTCTGATGCTTTTTCACGATCCTCGGCGAAGTTGCCGGAATTTCCACGATGCTGAGTCATAATAGCTTCCTCTTCGTGTATTCAATTTCTCACCGGATAATATAGCTCGGCTACTGCTGTTTTTACCGAACGCCGGTGAACGTCGTGCATGAATAACTATAGCAACCTCTCATCAGCCTGCAAGAAAAAACCTTTATTTAATGGCGGATCGCCTGTTTCATTTTATATTCAACAGGCTTTCTCATACGCACCCTGAAAAAGCCAGCCAAATCAGTAAAATATATAGACGCGAAAAATATGACATAATTTTTCAGGATTATTAATAATGTTTTAAAATAACAGTTAATAAACCACAGCAGGCTTAAGCCTTTATCTCTGTAATGAAATATACCCATTGCAATAGCAAGACGGCAGAAGGGCCGTATGTCCCTGTCTGATTACGGCTCATCGCTGAACAGAGCGGTAAACAAGGCTCGCAGCCAGCGGTGCCCGGCGTCACGATGCGTGCGGTCGTGCCACGCCAGGATTTTGGTAAAGCCGGGAATGACCAGCGGCGGCGCCTGTATCGCCATTTTCTCGACGCCCACGGTCAGTCGATAAGGCGTTACCGCAATCAGATCGCTGAGCTGCAAAATTTCCGGCAGCATCAGAAAGCTGTTGATCGCCATGACCACCCTTCTTTCGCGTCCCAACGCCGCTAAAGCGCGATCGGTCACGCCGGAAAATCTGTCCCCGGTAAAAGAAACCAGAACCTGGTCAAGCTGGCAGAAACGGTCCAACGTCAGCGGCCGGGGGCCGGCATCAGGATGATCTTTGCGCATCATGCAGACATAGCGTTCATCAAAAAGGTGGCGGGTGTGCAGCTCCTGCGGCGTGGTTTCAGGCGTGACCAGGGCGAAATCGATTTCGCCCCGCGCCAGCTGATCTGCGAGCTGGCCGGCCTCAACCGGCACCACAGCCACGCGAATGCCCGGTGCCTGTCGACGCAGCGCGGTCACAAACGGCACGATAACCGCTTTTAAAGCATAATCCGTGGCGGCGACGGTGATCGTCATCTCTGCGCTGGCCGGGTTAAACACTTTTCTTTGTAATAACGCTTCCGTTTCGCTGAGGATCCTTTTCACCGGCGCAGCCAGCTCCAGCGCGCGTGGCGTGGGCACTATCCCTCTTTGCGTTCGGCTGAACAGCGGATCGTCAAAACAGTCGCGCAGCCGCGTCAGCATTCCGCTGACGGCTGGCTGAGTAAGCGACAGCCTGGCTGCCGCACGCGTAACGCTGCGTTCATCCAACAATGCATCCAGGGTTTTCAACAGATTCAAATCCATTGTGCGGATATCCGTTTTCATCACGCTTCGCTTCCCCTTTAGATATCATTCTTCATGATATCAGTAATAACAAACCCTGATTAGCCTTATATCAGCACTCTCCGCATACTCGCTTTACCAACAGCGACTGGCGCTGTGCTCTGTTTTTATGGGTGACTAATGAACGCTATTATCTGGCCTGAAGGCTATATTCCGGGTTTTTGTGATAACTTCGCCTCGAATGAGGTTATTGTGGCAGGTCTGTCCACGGCGGAAGTCTGGCCGCTGTTGAATACCCCAGCGCTGTGGCCAACCTATTATGAAAATGTTGCTGATATTCGTTTCTGTCACGGTAAAGGTCCGCAGCTGGCGCAGGAGGTGCGTTTCTACTTCACGACTTTTGGTTTTCCTGTCGAGGCGCAGGTAACTGAATGCGTAGCGCCATCCACCGGCGAACCGGCGCGCGTGGCGTGGCATGGCTGGTCCGGCGAAGGCGAAACGCGGCTGGATGTGCATCATGCCTGGCTGCTGGAAGATTTGGCCGGCGGACGCGTACGTATCCTGACCCAGGAAACCCAGAACGGCCATCCGGCTAAAGCACTGGCGAAAACCACGCCAAACCCGATGATTAACGGCCATCAGGCATGGCTGGATGGCCTGGTCGCCGCCGCCCTCGCCCGGAAAGCCTGACACGGCGAACGTTCTGTAAATGCGGCCTGCCAGGGACGGCAGCAGTCAGGCCACGCCCAGGGCAGCTTTCACCTCGCTGGCGATTTTTTCAACCTGCGGCCCGTAAATGACCTGGATATCGTGGTCGCTGACGCGGTTGATGCCGTTGGCGCCCGTGGTCATCAGCGTTTGATCGACGACCTCTTTCATCTCTTTTACCCGCACCCGCAGTCGGGTAAAGCAGCAATCGACGTCCTCTATATTGCCTTCGCCGCCCAGTCCGCTAATGATCACCCGAATACGCTGATCGGCCGCGACCGTTTTGCTTTCCGGCTCCGTCTCTTCCGCTTCCCTGCCCGGCGTTTCTACCCGCATACGCAGGATAACAAAGCGAAAACCGTAGTAGTAAACCGGCACGTAGATGGCGCCAAGCACCAGCGTCCACCACCATTGAGTTTTGCTGCCGCCAAGAATACCAAACACCACGAGATCGATAGCGCCGCCCTGAATATTGCCGATCATCAGGTGCAGCATCGACATCAGCATAAAAGACAGGCCGCTAAGGAGCGCGTGCAGCAGATAAAGAATGGGCGAAACAAAGATAAAGCAGAATTCCAGCGGCTCGGTGATGCCGGTCGTAAACGAAGTGAGCGCGCCCGCCAGCATCAGCGCTTTGACCCGCTGCTTGTGCTCCGGCCTCGCACAGTGATAGATCGCCAGCGCGGCCGCCGGCAGGCCAAACATCATCACCGGGATTTTTCCCTGCGCCAGGAACTGCGTGGCGTTTCTGATAATGTCATCCGGTACGGAGCCGGGATGGGTCAGCGCGGTATTAAAGATATTCAGCGCGCCCACGATGGTCTGATTATCCACGGTAGCGACGCCACCAATAGGCGTGAAGCGCACCGTTTCGTTAAGGATATGATGCAGGCCGGTAGGGATAAGCAGGCGTTCGCTGGTGCCATATAAGAAAGCCCCATACTGCCCGCTTTTGCCGATTAGCTCGCCAACCCAGGCGATACCGGCGCCGATAGTGGGCCAGATCGCCGCCAGCAGCACGCCCACCAGCGGCAGCACCAGCACGGTCACGATCGGCACAAAACGTCGCCCGCCGAAGAAGCTGATAGCGGTAGGCAGCTGCGTGGTATAGAAGCGGTTATGAATGGTCGCGGTCAGCAAACCGGCAATAACGCCGCCCAGCACGCTCATGTTATAGGTAAAGATACCCAGCATCGGGATATATTCCGCCGAGGTCATCATGGCGGCCGTTTGCTCCATGCCTTTCGCCTGCAGCGCTTCCGGCGTGGTCGTAGCCGCCGTCAATCCCTGCGCCGCAAGCGTGGCGCTGACGCCGACATGCATGGCGATAAAGCCGATAACGGCAGCAAAGGCGGCGGTCGGCTTTTCCGCTTTCGCCAGGCCAATCGCGCTGGCAACGGCAAAAAAGAGCGGCAGATTGGCAAACAGCGCGCCCGCCACCTTGCGGATAAAGCCAATAATCAGCTGTGGAACGTGCAGGCTGGCAAACGCATCGCCGGTTATCGCCGGGTTTTGCAGCGCGGCCGCCACGCCCAGAAAGATACCGGCGGCGGCGATAACGGAGATCGGCATCATCAGCGCTTTGCCGAAAGCATGAATTTTACTGGCAAATTCTTTCACAGGCCCCTCGTCTTTCCGGCTGAAAGCCTGAGTATGATCCAGCGCAAGACGGGACGCGGAGAAATGCATATGCTTCCGTATGATTCTTTGATATGTCTCACGCTTTAGCGATAAACCCCACCTATCGCATGATTAAAGCAATCAATTAGACAATTTTGTTAAGAAGTCACAGACTGTGCCGATAAAAGAAGTAATAACTTCTTAACAAGACAAAAACATTGTAACCACCTGCGAAGCACTATGAAATTTAAAACTGCAATAAAACCCTACCAGGCGGCGGCGGGCGGCTGGGGATCACTGGAAGCGACAACCCGTTTCGTTTTTGACAGCAAACAAGTTCTGAAAAATATGCGCAACCTGATGCGCATGAACAAAGCCAAAGGCTTTGACTGTCCCGGCTGCGCCTGGGGCGACGATAACAAAAGCACCTTCAGCTTTTGTGAAAACGGCGCCAAGGCCGTGACCTGGGAAGCGACGCGCCGCTTTATCGACGCCAGCTTCTTTGCTCAACACAGCGTTTCCGCCCTCTATAAGCAGAGCGACTACTTCCTGGAATATCAGGGTCGCCTGACCGAGCCGCTACGCTACAATCGTGAAACCGACCATTACGAGCCCATCAGCTGGGACGACGCGTTTGCCCTGATCGCCCGCCATATCAAGGCGATGGACAATCCTGACCAGATGGAGCTTTACACCTCTGGCCGCGCCAGCAACGAAGCCTCCTGGCTTTATCAGCTGTTTGGCCGTATGAACGGCAGCAATAACTTCCCGGACTGCTCAAATATGTGCCACGAGGCCAGCGGCACCGGCCTGAAGCGCAGCATCGGCGTGGGCAAAGGCACTATTCGCCTGGATGATTTCGATCATGCGGACGCTATTTTTGTTTTCGGCCAGAACCCCGGCACCAACCACCCGCGTATGCTGCACAGCCTGCGTCACGCCGCCGATCACGGTGCAAAAATCGTGACCTTTAACACGCTGCGCGAACGTGGCCTGGAGCGCTTTGCGGATCCGCAGAAGCCGCTGGAAGTGGTAACCAGTAAAGCGGGCACCATCAGCTCTACCTATTATCAGCCAAACCTCGGCGGTGATATGGCAGCGGTGCGCGGCATGGTGAAAGCGCTGGCGGAAACGCATTATGCCCGTCTGGCGGCTGGCGAACCTGGCCTGTTTGATGAAGTCTTTATCAATGCCAAAACCGAAGGCATGGAAGCTTACCTGGCTGCCGTCGAGGCGACGGAATGGTCGCATATCGTTCAGCAGTCCGGCCTGACCGAACAGCAGATCCGTGAAGCGGCCGCTATCTACCAGAGCGCCGAGCGCGTGATCTGTACCTGGGCGATGGGCATCACGCAGCACAAGCATTCTGTGGATACGGTGCGCGAGATCGTTAACCTGCAGCTGCTGTTTGGCCAGCTGGGCAAAAAAGGCGCAGGCCTTTGCCCGGTTCGCGGCCACAGCAACGTGCAGGGCAACCGCACCATGGGCATTGACGAGAAGCCTTCTCAGGCCTTCCTCGACAGCCTGGGCAAACACTTTGGCTTTGAGCCACCGCGCGAAATCGGTCACAACACGGTTGAAGCGCTGGAAGCGATGCTGCGTGACGAGATCAAAGTGCTGATCGCGCTGGGCGGCAACCTGGCCGCCGCCGCGCCGGACAGCCCGCGCACCGAAGAGGCGCTGCGTCGCTGCGGCCTGACCGTGCAGATCAGCACCAAGCTGAACCGCAGCCACCTGTGTCCTGGTGCCGTTGACGCGCTGATCCTGCCGACGCTGGGGCGTACCGAGCAGGATATCCAGGCGACCGGCCCGCAGTTTATCACCGTGGAAGACTCCTTCAGCATGGTTCACGCCTCTGAAGGCGTGGGCAAGCCTATCGCCGAGACGCAGCGTTCCGAAACAGCGATCGTTGCCGGTATCGCGCACGCCGTGCTGGGTTCGGAAAAAGTGGACTGGCTGGGCCTGGCAGCGGATTACAATCTGATCCGCGACCATATCGCCGCTACCATTCCGGGCTTTACGGATTTCAACGCTAAGTGCGATATCAAGGGCGGTTTCTATCTGGGCAACGCCGCGGCAGAGTTCCGTTTCAATACGCTGAACAATAAAGCGCAGTTCAGCGCCGCCAGCCTGCCGGACTCGCTGTTCCCGCAGCTGGATGTGGAAGTGCCGTTTACGCTGCAAACGCTGCGCTCGCACGACCAGTACAACACCACGATTTACGGCCTTGATGACCGCTACCGTGGCGTGTATGGCCAGCGCGAAGTGCTGTTTATCCATCCGGAAGATATGGCGCGTCTGGGCTTTGCGGCGGGCGACAAGGTGGATATCGAAACGCTGTGGAACGACGGGATCACCCGTAAAGTCAGCGAGTTCAAGCTGGTGCCTTACAACATTCCAAAAGGCAACCTGGCGGCCTACTATCCGGAAACCAACCCGCTGGTGCCGCTTTCCAGCTTTGGCGACGGCAGCGGCACGCCAACGTCTAAATCGGTGCCGGTGAAAATCACCCTGTCCGAAGTGAAGCCAGGCTTGCGTATCGCCTGAGTCACAATGCGCTAACACCAGGCCGGGATTTTCCCGGCTTTTTTATTTCTTACGGCTGGCGACAGGCATTCGCGGCTGGAAAATTCTTCCGCCCTTTTGCCGCCGCCAGCCCGTGCCAAAAAAAGCGCGGCAATTCAGCGCACAGCCTCGCAAAGCCCGCGATTTTCCGGGCTTTTTACTTGCCGCGGGGCGGTTAATCGCGTAAAACTGTCTGCCGCTCTTAGGCCACGAAAACGTTGAGATTATGTTCCAGGATAACCCGCTGCTCGCGCAGCTCAAAGAGAAACTCCACTCCCAGACGCCGCGTGTTGAAGGGGTGGTAAAAGGCACCGAAAAAGGCTTCGGCTTTCTGGAAGTTGATGCCCAGAAAAGCTATTTCATTCCGCCGCCGTTCATGAAAAAAGTGATGCACGGTGACCGCATTGTTGCCGTGCTGCAAACCGATAAGGATCGTGAAGTCGCCGATCCGGAAAAACTTGTTGAGCCTTTCCTGACGCGTTTTGTCGGCCGCGTGCAGAAGAAAGACGATCGCCTTTCTATCGTGCCCGATCATCCACTGCTCAAAGACGCTATTCAGTGCCGTCCCGACCGCAACCTGAATCATGAATTCCAGGCTGGCGACTGGGCCGTGGCCGAGATGAAGCGCCATCCGCTGAAAGGCGATCGCACTTTCTACGCCGAGCTGACCGCTTTTATCACCACCGCTGACGACCATCTGGCGCCGTGGTGGGTGACGCTTTCCCGCCACAATCTGGAGCGCGAAGCGCCGGAAGCCGTGGCTGGCGAGATGCTTGACGAGCAGCTTGAGCGCGAAGATCTGACCGCGCTGGATTTTGTTACCATCGACAGCGCCAGCACGGAAGATATGGACGATGCGCTGTACGTAGAAGCATTACCGGAAGGCCAGCTGCGCCTGACTATCGCTATCGCCGATCCGACCGCTTACGTGGCGGCGAACAGCGAGCTGGATGCTATTGCCGCCGAGCGCGCGTTCACCAACTACCTGCCGGGCTTTAACATTCCGATGCTGCCGCGCCAGCTTTCCGATGACGTCTGCTCGCTGCGTCCCAACGAGCGCCGTCCGGTGCTTGCCTGCCGCGTAACGGTAGCGGCCGACGGCACGCTGGGCGAAGATATCCACTTCTTCGCGGCCTGGATTGAATCCAAAGCCAAGCTGGTTTACGACCAGGTTTCCGACTGGCTGGAAAACAGCGGCGACTGGCAGCCGGAAAACGACGCGATCGCTACCCAGATCCGTCTGCTGCACAAGCTGTGCCTGGCGCGCGGCGAGTGGCGTAAAACCCACGCGCTGGTGTTTAAAGATCGCCCTGACTTCCGCTTCCTGCTGGGCGAAAAAGGCGAAGTGCTGGATATCGTTGCTGAACATCGCCGCATCGCTAACCGCATCGTGGAAGAAGCGATGATCACCGCCAACATCTGCGCTGCCACCGTGCTGCGCGAGAAGCTGGGCTTCGGGATCTACAACATTCACCTCGGTTTTGACCTGGTGAACGCCGAGCAGGCCGCCAGCGTGCTGGAAAACCACGGCGTGAAGGTCGATCCGCAGGCTATCGCCACGCTGGAAGGTTTCCGCGTGCTGCGTCGCGAACTGGACGCGCAGCCGACCCAGTTCCTGGACAGCCGCATCCGTCGTTTCCAGTCGTTCGCCGAAATCGGCATCGAGCCTGGTCCGCACTTCGGGCTGGGACTGGAAGCCTATGCGACCTGGACGTCGCCTATTCGTAAGTACGGCGATATGATCAACCATCGCCTGCTGAAAGCGATGATCAAAGGCGAAGCGGCTTCCCGTCCGCAGGATGAGATTACCGTGAAGATGAGCGAGCGCCGCCGCCTGAACCGTATGGCAGAGCGTGACGTGGGCGACTGGCTCTATTCCCGTTTCCTGCAGAAAGCGGCGGGCACCGACGAGCGCTTTGCGGCGGAGATTATCGATGTGTCTCGCGGCGGCATGCGCGTGCGCCTGACCGCTAACGGCGCCGTTGCCTTTATCCCTGCGCCGTTTATTCACGCGGTACGTGATGAGATGGTATGCAGCCAGGAAAGCGGCACGGTGCAGATCAAAGGCGAAGTGGTTTATCGCGTGACCGATCTGATCGAAGTGACCATCGCAGAAGTGCGGATGGAAACCCGCAGCATCGTGGCTCGTCCGGCAGCCTGATGCTCTGTCAGGCGGGACGCCCTGTCCCGCCTGCTTCTGTCGCCCTTGCTCTCTGAGGTCGCGCGGAGAAAAAAACCTCTTGCCTCACACTTCTTATTCCCCCTGCTTTCACTAACAAAATATCAACATTACTTTAGCGTTATCTCGCTGGGAGATAACAAGGAGTATTGTGATGATCAAGGTAAAATCGGCCATTGTCTGGGCCGGCGTGGCGATAGTCGGCGCGATCGCCTTCGCCATGCTGGCGCTCAGCCGCGGTGAACAGGTTAACGCGCTCTGGCTGGTGGTGGCCGCCGTGGCCTGCTACAGCATCGCATGGCGGTTCTACAGCCGCTTTATCGCCAAAAACGTGTTCGAACTGGACGACCGTCGGCTCACTCCCGCCGAAAGGCTCAACGACGGGCTGGACTACGTGCCCACCAATAAATGGGTACTGTTCGGCCACCATTTTGCCGCTATCGCCGGCGCCGGCCCGCTGGTCGGCCCGATTCTGGCGGCGCAAATGGGCTTTTTGCCCGGCACGCTGTGGATCCTGATCGGCGTAATGCTTGCGGGTGCGGTACAGGATTTCCTGATCCTGTTTATCTCCACCCGCCGCGACGGCCGCTCGCTGGGCGAAATGGCGAAACAGGAGCTGGGCGCGTTCGCGGGCGTTGTAACCATGCTGGGCGCGCTGGGCGTAATGATCATTATTCTTTCCGCGCTGGCGCTGGTGGTGGTCAAAGCGCTGGCCAACAGCCCCTGGGGATTGTTTACTATCGCGGCCACCATCCCTATTGCCCTGTTTATGGGGATTTATATGCGCTTTCTGCGTCCGGGAAAAATCGCAGAAGTATCGCTGATTGGTTTTGTGCTGATGATGGCGGCAATTATCTACGGCGGCAACATCGCGCAACACGAGTTTTGGGGGCCGTTTTTTACCCTCAAAGGCACTACGCTGACCTGGGTGTTAGTTATTTACGGTTTTGTCGCTTCCGTGCTGCCGGTGTGGCTGCTGCTGGCGCCGCGCGATTACCTTTCCACCTTCCTGAAAATCGGCGTGATTGTTGGTCTGGCTATCGGCATTTTGTTTGCCATGCCGGAGATGAAAATGCCCGCCGTGACGCGTTTTATTGACGGCAGCGGCCCGGTGTTCGCCGGCAGCCTGTTTCCTTTCCTGTTTATCACTATCGCCTGCGGCGCTATCTCCGGCTTTCACGCGCTGGTCTCCAGCGGCACCACGCCCAAGCTGATTGAACGTGAGAGCCATATCCGCATGATTGGCTACGGCGCGATGCTGATGGAATCGTTTGTCGCGATTATGGCGCTGATCTGCGCTTCGGTCATTGAGCCTGGCGTCTATTTCGCCATGAACTCGCCTGCCGCACTAATCGGCACTACGGTAGAATCCGCCTCGCAGGCTATTAACGGCTGGGGCTTTGTGGTGACGCCGGAAATGCTGAGCGGCATCGCCAGAGATGTTGGCGAAGGCACTATCCTTTCTCGTGCCGGCGGCGCGCCTACTTTTGCCGTAGGCATGGCGCATATCATTACCGAAGTGTTTAACAGCCGCGCCATGATGGCGTTCTGGTATCACTTTGCCATTCTGTTTGAGGCGCTGTTTATTCTGACCGCCGTGGATGCGGGCACCCGCGCCTGCCGGTTTATGGTGCAGGATCTGGTGGGCACCGTGGTGCCGTCGCTGGCGAACAACCGTTCCTGGCTGGGCAATATGGCGGGCACCACCGTGGCGGTAGCGGGCTGGGGGTTCTTTGTCTATCAGGGCGTGGTCGATCCGCTTGGCGGCATCAACACGCTGTGGCCGCTGTTCGGCATCGGTAATCAGATGCTGGCCTCAATGGCGCTGATCCTCGGCACCGTTGTCCTGTTTAAGATGAAAAAACAGCGTTACGCCTGGGTGACCATCCTGCCGACGGCGTGGCTTTTTATCACCTCAATGTATGCAGGCTGGCAGAAGATTTTCCACGAAAAACCGGCCATTGGCTTTCTTGCTCAGGCCAGAAAGTTTTCTAAAGGCATTGAGGACGGCATGATTATCGCGCCAGCCAAAACTGTAGCGGATATGCAGACTATCGTGTTCAGCAATCAGATCAACGCCGCGCTCTGCGCCTTTTTTATGCTGGTTGCCGTTACCATGCTTATCGCGGCTTTTTTCGTCATTCGTCGCGCATTAAACAGTCAAAGTCCGACGGTGCACGAAGCCGATATTTCCCTGCGAAGCGAGGCGCGTCATGGCTAGAGCGATTTTTTCCCGACCTGCAAGAAACCGGCTTCAGGTGATCCGCTGTCGACCTTTAGCCACAACGGTATTAAAAGAATCACTAACGTTACGTTTGTTAATGTCGCGGCTGGCGCAGTGTTTTCGCCTGATGGTTGGCGTTCAGGACTATCAAACCTACCTGCGACATATGCAGCAGCATCATCCCGCTAATAAGGCCATGACGGAGAAAGAGTTTCACCGCTACTGCCTGGAAGCCCGCTTTCCTTCCGTGGCGGGAAAAGTCGGAAAATGTCCCTGCTGATCTCCGCCCCGATCGCGCGGTCGGGGCTTTTTTCGCCATAGTTAATTTCCGACATAAAAAATATCTTAAACATTGCGCTTGTGATTATCCTGTTTGCCGAATACTGTTGCTAAAATAAGAAGATACAGCCTGTATTGCATCCTCCAGGGAGAAATCTGATGACCGATGAGCAAGGGCAATCACTACTTTATACCTGGTTTGGTACTAACAGCCCTCATTGGCGTTTAAAGTCCGACAGCGATGCGCTTTTATTTGCAGAGGATGAATCGGCCGATACGCACGTCGTTATCCCCTTAACGCCTACGCAGGCGAGCCTGCTGCGCGCGATGACCGTGATCACCTCCAGCGTGAACCTGACGGTGTCGCTGTATGGCGAGCCGCTTTCCATGCATCTGGTTGGCCGCCGCGTTAACCAGACTGAATGGGCGGGCAGCGCCTCCGCCTGGGGCGATACCGCAAGCGTGGCGCGCGATCTGGCGCTGGGCCTTTCGTTTGCCGAACAGGTGGTGTCGGAAGCCAACTCGGTGATCGTCATCCTGGACCAGCGCGGCAATATTCAGCGCTTTAACCGCAAAAGCGAGGAGTATACCGGGCTGAAAGAACAGGAAGTTATCGGCCGCAACGTCTTCCAGCTGTTTATGACCCGTCAGGAGGCGGCTTCGTCACGTCGCAACATCAGCGGTTTTTTCCGCGACGGCAACTCTTACGAAGTGGAAAGATGGGTGAAAACCCGTCAGGGACAGCGTTTGTTTCTTTTCCGAAACAAGTTTGTCCACAGCGGCAGCGGGAAAAATGAAATCTTCCTGATCTGCTCCGGCACCGATATTACCGAAGAGCGACGGGCGCAGGAGCGTCTGCGGGTACTGGCGAACACCGACGGCATTACTGGCCTGCCCAATCGTAATGCGATCAATAACGCTATCGCAGAAGCGCTGGCGGAAGAGGTGCAGCAGCAGATCGGTATCGTCTATCTCGACCTGGATAATTTTAAGAAAGTTAACGACGCCTATGGCCATATGTTCGGCGATCAGCTGTTAAAAGCGGTGTCGCTGGCTATCTTAAGCTGCCTCGCAAAGAACCAGACGCTGGCGCGCCTGGGCGGCGACGAATTCCTGGTGCTGGCGGTCGGCGCGACGCAGCAAGAGCTGGAAGCGATGGCTACGCGCATTCTCGACAGGCTCAGACAGCCCTTTCGCATCGGGCTGATTGAAGTCTATTCCGGCTGCTCTATCGGCATCGCGCTGAGTCCGCAGCATGGCGAAGATCGCGAGAGCCTGATCCGCAATGCGGATACGGCCATGTATACGGCAAAAGAGAACGGGCGCGGCAAGTACTGCATTTTTGCGGCTGAAATGAATCAGCGGGTATTTGAATATCTCTGGCTGGATACCAATCTTCGCAAGGCGCTGGAGCAGGATCAGCTGATTATCCACTATCAGCCCAAGCTGGATCGGGCCGGTGAAGTGCATAGCGTAGAGGCGCTGGTACGCTGGGTGTCGCCGGAACGCGGGCTGGTTTCACCGGCGGACTTTATCTCCTATGCCGAAGAGTCGGGGCTGATCGTGCCGCTGGGCCGCTGGGTCATGCTGACCGCGCTTGAACAGATCCTGGCCTGGCGCAAAAAAGGCATCAACCTGCGCGTGGCCGTTAACGTCTCGCCGCGCCAGCTGCTTGATGAAAGCATCTATATCGATCTGAAGCGCGCGCTGGGCAAAGCGAACCTGGCGAGCTGCCCGCTGGATATTGAGCTGACCGAAAGCTGCCTGATTGAAAACGAGCAGCAGGCGTTGACGCTGATGAATCAGTTCCAGGCGCTGGGAGCGGAAGTGCATCTGGACGATTTCGGCACCGGTTACTCCTCCCTTTCGCAGCTGGCGCGCGTGCCGATTAACGCCATCAAGCTGGATCAAAGCTTTATTCGCGGCGTTAACAGTCAGCCGGTTTCACAATCGCTGGTGCGGGCGATTGTCGCGGTCGCGAAGGCGTTGAATTTGCAGGTTATCGCGGAAGGTATCGAAACGACAGAGGAAGAGACATTTATAATGGCGAGCGGTGTGGACGCTCGCCAGGGATTTTTATATGCCAGGCCTATGCCCGCAGACGCGCTGGAGCAATGGCTGGCAAAACGTTACGCCGGTGCTTAACCCGCTTTACGCATAACCTGCGCGCTGTGGCGGTTCTGCAGCTGTACCAGCCTTTCCATATAGGCTATATCCTTGGGTTCGATAGAAAAGGCGAATTCCACCCAATCTTCGGTGATATCCATCAGCTCTGCCCGCGTCAGCTGCAATACTCGCTGACGCGCCTTTAACATCGCTCTGACGCCGTTGAGTTTCGGTTTCATCGTGTCGATAAAGGTGCGGGTAGTCTGGTAGCCCTCGCCCGGCTGGAACAGCCGATCGACCAACCCTCGCGTTTCGAACCATTCCGCCGAATGCGACTCTCCTTCGCAGATCAGCTCTTCCGCCAGCTTCATGCCCGAACGCCGGGCCACCAGCGAATAGCCGCCCATGCCCGGAAACAGGTTGAACGCAATTTCCGGGAAGCCCATGCGCGCCGTGTCCTGCGCCAGGATAAAGTGGTGCGCCAGCGCGGCCTCAAAGCCGCCGCCCAGCGCGCTGCCCTCGATCATGGCGATGGTCACCGCGCCGGTATCAAACCCGCGCGCCGCCGCATGAATGCAGTCCACGCAGGCGCGCGCGTAGGCCCGCAGCGCTTCACGACGCCCGTTTTTAATGCATTCCACAAAAAATCCGAGGTCGCCGCCCGCATTAAACATCGTCGGCACCAGCGAGCCGGTTACCCAAAAGTCGATGGGCAAGCCGGAACGCTGCGCGGCATAGCTAAGGTTCATTATCTCTTCGATAAGCTCATGGTTAAAGCTGGGGCGCGGCTGCGCGCGTAGCATCATCCATAACGTGCGTCGTCCTTCTTCGTAGTAGGCGGAAAGCTGAGTGGTTTGTCCAGCTTCGCTAAACAGCCGGCAGGTGGTCTGATTAATTACGGTCATATTCTCATCCTCTGTTTATGGGTGCGCTTAAGCGCGCTCCAAGCGTAATGCAGAGTGCGAGACGGCTGTACTTTCGTTTGATTTTAAAGGTAAATTATTTTCACCCCGCTGGCCTGAAAGCCAGCGAGGCGCTAATAACTGACGGTTTTTACCGCAAAGACCGGTGGAGGGAAATAACGTTATGATTTCTGATTAAATTATTTTATCTGACCATACCAGGCATTGCTACCGTGCTTGCGTAAATAATGGCAGTCCAGCAGCGGCTGCTGAATGGCGGGCAGCGACGGCGTTAACAGCTGGCTGTAAATGCCCATATAGGCGACTTCTTCCAGCACGACCGCCGAATGCACGGCTTTTTCCGGCGTTTTTCCCCAGCAAAACGGGCCGTGGGAATTGACCAGAACGGCCGGCACAGCCAGCGGATCCAGATCTTTTTCACGGAAAGTTTCGATAATCACCTGCCCCGTTTCCCACTCATAGCGGGAGCCGATTTCTTCCGGCGTCATCTGGCGACTACAGGGAATGGCGCCGTAAAAATCATCGGCGTGGGTAGTGCCCCAGGCGGGGATCTCTCTGCCCGCCTGCGCCCAAATGGTGGCATGGCGGGAATGCGTATGGACAATGCTGCCTACCTCAGGCCAGGCCAGATAGAGCGCGCGGTGCGTGTCGGTATCGGAAGAAGGCCGCATATTGCCTTCCCGCACCTCGCCGCTGTGCAGATCGACCACGACCATATCTTCGCGTTTCATCGCCTCATAGCTGACCCCGGAAGGTTTAATCACTATCAGGCCCTGCTCACGATCGACCGCGCTTACGTTACCCCAGGTGAACACCACCAGACCGTGGCGAGGCAGCGCCAGATTGGCTTCCAACACCTGTTGTTTCAGTTCTTCCAGCATTTGGTTTCTCCCACTTTTTTCTACATTGTCCCCGCTGGCCAGCCATCAGGGTATGGAGGCAATCGCTGGATGCGTGGCAGAAATTAGCTGGGTGACGGTAAAAAGCGTGGGAAATTAAGATTTTTTACCTGTGAAGACGATCGTCTATGCTTAGAATACGTGCCAGCAATACCTTTACAGAAATAAGTCTGAAACTTAACAAATGTGTAAGTGTTGCTTCACGAGTACGGTAAGAACGACGTGATATATGATGGCAATGTTTTATTTACGTGAGATAAATCGCTAAGAAACGGGCGTATCCGGGCCAAAAGGCAAGGTAAACCTCTATACTTATAGCGTTATTCCTGCAGCAGCAATGATGGAGAAGTGACTATGTCAGTAACAATTAAACGTATTACCGCTGGCCTGCTGGCCGCCACTCTGGTGCTTTCCTTAAGCGGATGCTCAAACTGGTCGAAACGCGATCGCAATACCGCTATCGGCGCGGGCGCGGGTGCTATCGGCGGGTCTATTCTTTCTAACGGCAGCGGTCTGGGCACCGTCGGCGGTGCCGCTGTGGGCGGGATCATCGGTCATCAGATCAGCCGTTAACGGCTGACCGTTAAGCAAAGAAAGCACAAGGCCGCGACAAAACGCGGCCTTTTTGCTTCAGCCGCCCGCCAGCTTCACTTTCAGTCCTTTAGCTTCCAGCAGCGTTTTCAGCAGATCGCGCTTGTCGCCCTGAATTTCAATCACGCCCTCTTTAACCGATCCGCCGCAGCCGCATTTTTTCTTCAGCTCGGCCGCCAGCTTTTCCAGACCGGCATCCGGCAGATCGACGCCCGTGACCAGGCATACGCCCTTGCCTTTACGGCCGCTGGTTTGCCGCTGTATGCGCACGATGCCGTCACCTTTTGGCCGCTGTACCGCCGCTTTGGGTTCATCGATGCGTCCGGTTTCGGTGGAATAGACCAGACGGCTGTTGTTATCGGCCATTATGCCTCCTGAAGTGATGCGATGATGTTATTCAACGCGGCTGCCGGGTCAGCGGCCTGGGTGACGGGACGACCAATCACCATATAATCCACCCCGGCCTGTAGCGCCTGCTGCGGAGTCATAATGCGCCGCTGATCGCCCGCCTCGCTGCCCGCAGGACGAATGCCCGGCGTGACCAATTTAAAGTCGCTGCCCAGCGTCTGTTTGAAGCGCGCCGCTTCCTGCGCTGAGCATACCACCCCGTCCAGGCCGCACTGCTGCGTGAGCCGCGCCAGCCTTTCAGCATGCTCCGCTGGCGAAAGCTCGATGCCAATCCCGCGCAGATCCTCCGCTTCCATACTGGTCAGTACGGTCACGGCGATCAGCAACGGCGCGTCTTTACCAAAGGGCTTTAGCGCCTCACGAGCGGCCGTCATCATTCGCGCGCCGCCGCTGGCGTGGACGTTAACCATCCAGACGCCCAAATCGGCCGCCGCCGCAACGGCATGTGCGGTAGTATTGGGGATGTCATGGAATTTCAGGTCCAGAAACACCTCAAAGCCGCGCTGCTGTAGATCCCGCACCAGCTGGGGGCCAAACAGCGTAAACATCTCTTTGCCGATTTTCAGGCGGCAGCTGCGCGGATCGATACGGTCAACAAAGGCCATGGCGCTGGTATGATTAGCGTAGTCCAGCGCCACCAGGATCCGGGAGCCGTGAGATGATTGCATGTTGAAACCCTCTGAAATAGCGCACCGCAGGGTGCAGGAGATAAACGGCAAGCATTCTACCTGCGACGTCGTTAAATTCACAGTTTAGCGGCAAGTTTTCCCTTTTCGCCTGCCAGACCATGCGGCTCTCATTGCTGCTGAAACCCTGATATGAAGTTTACTCATTAGTATGTTGTAACTATTTTTCACCTGTTAAAAAAGCCAGCGCTCCACAACAGGAGCCGCTGGCCGGTTTATTGCCCGTCCAGGCCGCGGATAGGTTTAACCGAGGACCAGGCGCGACAGGAAGGACAGTGCCAGTAAAGCGCATGGGCGGTAAAGCCGCACTTGTGGCAGCGGTAGCGCGGCTTGGTGCGGATCTGTTCGCCGACCATATCCCGCAGCACCATCAGGCTCTCTTTTGCCCTACCGTCTTCCGCTTCATGCAGGTGGTAATCCATCAGGCGATGGAAAACGCGCATGGTAGGATGGCGCTGCAGCTGGCGATTAATATAGATCTGCGCCACTTCGCCGCCCTCGTCTTTTTCAATGACGTCAGAGAGGTAAAGCTCGGCCGCCGCGCCGGTATTTTCCTCAACGCAGCGCTTCAGATACTCGGCCCAGGCGTTGGGCTGTTGCAGCTGTTGATAGCAGGTTTCCAGCATCGCCAGCGTTTCGCTGACCAGCTCTTTATCCTGTTCTATCACGCGCTGTAAAAACCCAACCGCTTTTGCATAGTCGCCTTTCGCCATGTGGATACGCCCCATCATGATCGAGACGCGGGCGCTCTGCCTGTCGGCGGATTCGCCTTTTTTCAGCAGGCCCATAGCGCGATCCAGATCGTCGCTGCCCATCGCCTGGAGCGCCAGCTCGCAGTAGAAATGCGCAATTTCCATACGCTGCTTTTCTTTGCCCAGCTTTACCAGCCGTTCGGCCACCTCGATGGCTTTTGGCCAGTCGCTGGTCGCCTGATGAATAAGCAGCAGCTGCTGCAGCGCGCCGACGCGGAAGTCCGTCTCATCGGTCAGCTGGCTGAACATTTCTTCCGCCCGATCGTAAAAACCCGCGGCCATATAGTCGCGGCCCAGCTGCTGCACGGCCAGCAGGCGCTGATCGTAGGTCAGCGAAGCGCTTTCCATCAGGGCCTGATGAATGCGGATAGCCCGGTCAACCTCGCCTCGCGAGCGAAACAGGTTACCCAACGTCAGATGCGCCTCTACCGTGCCGCTGTCTTCCTTCAGCATATCCAGAAAGAGATCGACCGCTTTATCCTGCTGATTGGACAGCAGGAAATTGACGCCGGCGACGTAATCGCGCGACAGGCGGCTCGCTTCCTGTTGCTTATCCTGCTGCGCGCTCCTGCGCCCCATATACCAACCATAGGCAGCGGCAACAGGCAGCAACAGAAACAGCAGTTCCAACATAGGGGATTATTCCTTAACGGCAGGCACGGCTGGCTGAGCCGCCGCTTCTTCTGCCTGCCCCAGCTTCTGCTGGAGACGTTTCAGTTTACGCTGGGAATTAGCCAGCGCCACGCGCAGACGGAGCCAGAACAGACCGCAAATCGCCCAGCCGATTAAAAAACCCGCAGCGAACAGCGTAGCCAACAGCGTCGAAACGCGATATTCGCCCTGCGCCAGCAGATAGTTAAAGGTAACCACCTGATCGTTATGCGCGCCAAGCGTAATAGAGATAATGAAAATCACTAAAACCAGTAAAAAAATCAGCAAGTATTTCACAGTCCGTCCCATAGTCTGGTGATAACCAGATGAATTATGCCAAAAAATTAGCCCTGTTGCTTGCCTGATGCGCGCAGGGCGCATGAAATGCCTGCCCAATCCTCAGGTTATGGGGGCAAACGGCGCGAACACAATCACGCCTCGTCGCGTTCGCTTATTTCCTGCTCTTCCGCCGGCGGAACGGTGAGCGGCCCGCTGTAGCGCTGCACCAGCCAGGTCGCCAGCGTGACCAGCACCCAGCTGATAAGCGTCGAGGTGATCAGGTCGCGCGGCCAGTGCATTCCCAGCACCAGACGGCTTGCCATCACGCCAATCGCCCAGGCCACCAGCACGCACAGCGTGACGATACGGCGGCGAGGCCATAACAGCCCTACCGCCAGCAGCGCCCAGCTGGCTGCAAACATGGTATGACCAGAAGGGAAAGCATAGCCGGTTTCAAATTCCCAGTGCGCCTTCAGCCAGTCAGGCAGGCGAGGATCTTCCGCAATCGCTTCCCGCACCATTACGCTGCGCTGCTTGCGGGTCTGCTCGTAAAAGTATTTTTCATCAAGCCCGTGGTTTTGCTCCAGCCACAGCACATAAGGGCGCGGCTCGCGTACCTGATCTTTAATAAACGTTTTGGTGTACTGCCCGAGCAGGATTGCCGACACCACGATCAGCAACAGAATAATTGCCGACTTAAGGCGATAGCGCAGGCACCACAGGAACCACGCGCAGAGGATCACGCTGGTTAAGGTTCCCCATGGACTGGTCACGGTTTCGGTCAGCCAGAACAGCAGCTGATGGCCCCACCCTGTTTCCACCGGCTGCCAGCGCCAGCCGGACAGCAGCACGCCGAACGGCATAATCAACAGCAACAGAGCACCCAGCGTGGTGCGTTTGGCGATCTCAAACATGGCTTTCCCCGGCGATTCAGTAAGGCATTGATTTATTTCTGATGACAACGTGATAAAAAATAATAACATATTGATTGAGATGGCGATAATTGTGCGGTATTAAAACAATCGCTCGAAGAGGTTAACCGCCCGACGCCCGATTGTGGCAAAATAGCTATTATGAATGGTCGGCGCAAAGGTTAGCGCAGCCCCTGATGTATCTGGAGAGTCACATGCAGCTTAAACGGGTAGCAGAAGCCAAACTGCCCACGCCGTGGGGAGATTTCCTCATGGTTGGTTTTGAAGAACTGGCAACCGGTCACGACCATGTGGCGCTGGTTTATGGCGATATAACGAACAGCGAGGCGGTGCTGGCGCGCGTGCATTCCGAGTGCCTGACGGGCGATGCTCTGTTCAGCCTGCGCTGCGACTGCGGTTTCCAGCTGGAGGCGGCGCTGAACCATATCGCGGAAGAAGGCCGCGGCGTTCTGCTTTATCACCGTCAGGAAGGCCGCAATATCGGTCTGCTGAATAAAATCCGCGCCTATGCCCTGCAGGATAAAGGCTACGATACCGTTGAGGCTAACCACCAGCTTGGCTTTGCGGCCGACGAGCGCGATTTTACCCTTTGCGCGGACATGTTTAAGCTGCTGGGCGTTAATGAAGTGCGTTTGCTGACCAACAATCCGCGTAAGGTCGAGATCCTTAGCGAGGCGGGGATTAATATCATCGAGCGCGTGCCGCTGATTGTCGGGCGCAATCCTGAAAACGCGCACTACCTTGATACCAAAGCCGAGAAGATGGGTCATCTCTTGCCAAAAGAGTAACGGATACGGGGCCGACAGCGTCCCGTTTTGTTTTTCCGCGCGGCGCTTTCCCCCTTCCGCGCAAAAAAATGCCCCTGAAAAGGGGCATTTGAGGTCGTTGACAAACTCATTCTCCGCCATCAAGTCGCTTTCAGGCCGGTGAAAAGCAGCAGAGGCAGATCGGAACACGGACACGCCGTGAATCCGTCCATGGAGGCTCGTTTCGCGCGTCCATGCGCGAAAACGGTCCGCTTATCCGCTCTGCCTCTGCCGCCGAGAAACAGCTGAGTTGCTGTAAAACGCCAGTATGCCTCGGCTATTTAGGTTCGTCAGCAGTCTGAAGGCCCCTGAAAAGGGGCATTTTTGTTTTAGCTCTCGACCAGCATGTTACGTATAACGTAGTGCAGGATGCCGTCGTTGCGGTAGTAGGTCAGCTCGTTGCCGGTATCGATACGGCAGCGCGTTTGCAGCGTTTCCTGACTGCCGTCCGCACGGGTCAGCGTGACTTTCACCGTGCCGCCGGGCTTCAGCTGGCTCAGGTTTTCCACGTCGATCTGCTCGTCACCGGTCAGCCCCAGCGTTTTACGCGTTACGCCTTCCGGGAACTCCAGCGGCAGTATGCCCATCCCAATCAGATTTGAACGGTGGATACGCTCAAAAGATTCGGCGATGACCACGCGCACCCCCAGCAGGCGCGGGCCTTTAGCCGCCCAGTCGCGGCTGGAGCCGGAGCCATATTCTTTCCCGGCGATCACCGCCAGCGGCGTCCCCTGCTGCTGATATTTCATCGCCGCATCGTAGATCGCCAGCTGCTCGTCGCCGGGCACGAAACGCGTCATGCCGCCTTCCACGCCCGGCACCATTTCGTTGCGGATGCGAATGTTGGCAAAGGTACCGCGCATCATCACTTCATGGTTGCCGCGTCGCGAGCCGTAAGAGTTAAAATCGCCCCGCTCGACGCCATGAGCAAGCAGATAGCGCCCGGCCGGGCTTTCCGCTTTGATACTGCCGGCAGGCGAAATATGGTCGGTAGTGACCGAGTCGCCCAGCATCGCGAGGATCCTGGCGCCCTTGATATCAACAACCGGCTTCGGCTCTTTTTCCATATCATCAAAGAACGGTGAAAGGCGAATATAGGTAGATCCTTCGTCCCAGTCGTAGGTGGCCGCTTCGCTAACGCTGATGGCCTGCCAGTCCGGCGTGCCTTCAAACACTTCCGCGTACTCTTTATGGAACATATCGGTGGAAACCAGCTGTACCGCTTCCGCAATCGCTTCTGGTGACGGCCAGATATCTTTCAGATATACCGGCTTGCCGGTCTTGTCAGTACCAAGCGGATCCGTTTCCAGATTAACATTCATATTGCCAGCCAGCGCATAGGCCACCACCAACGGCGGCGAAGCAAGCCAGTTGGTTTTGACATAAGGATGGATTCGGCCTTCAAAGTTGCGGTTGCCGGAAAGCACCGCGCCAACCGTCAGGTCGCCTTTTTTAATCGCGCTCTCGATAGCGTCAGGCAGCGGGCCGGAGTTACCGATACAGGTAGTACAGCCGTAGCCAACAAGGTTAAAGCCCAGCTTGTCCAGATAAGGCGTCAGTCGCGCCGCCGCCAGATAGTCGGAAACCACTTTGGATCCCGGCGCCAGCGACGCTTTTACCCACGGCTTGCGGTCCAGGCCAAGCATTACCGCGTTTTTCGCCAGCAGGCCCGCCGCCATCAGGATACTGGCATTGGAGGTATTGGTGCAGGAAGTAATGGCTGAAATCACTACTGCGCCATCTTCCAGCTGATGCTCCTTGCCCGTGGCGCTGTCGCGATAGCTGACCGACTGGTGCTGTTTCTGCGCCCGATTGACTTCCAGCTCGTTACTGGCCTGGAAAGCCTGCGGCACTTCGCCCAGCGAAACGCGATCCTGCGGCCGTTTCGGCCCGGCCACGCTCGCTTCAACGGTAGCCATATCCAGCGCCAGTGAACTGGTAAATACCGGCTCATCGCCGGGATTACGCCACAGCCCCTGCGCTTTGGCGTAGGCTTCCACCAGCGCCACCTGTTCACTGCTGCGGCCGGTAAGTTTCATATAGCCCAGCGTGACGTCGTCCAGGGGGAAAAAGCCGCAGGTTGCGCCATATTCCGGCGCCATATTGGCGATGGTAGCGCGATCCGCCAGCGGCAGGTCAGCCAGGCCATCACCATAGAATTCAACGAATTTCCCTACCACGCCGTGTTTACGCAGCATCTGGGTCACGGTCAGCACTAAATCCGTGGCGGTAATGCCAGGATTGAGTTTACCGTTAAGCTTGAAGCCAACCACGTCAGGGATAAGCATTGACACCGGCTGCCCCAGCATAGCGGCTTCCGCCTCGATACCGCCCACGCCCCAGCCCAAGACGCCCAGCGCGTTAATCATGGTAGTGTGCGAGTCCGTGCCAACAAGCGTGTCGGGATAGGCAACTTCCTCACCGTCCTGCATTTCATGCCATACCGCCTGGCCGAGATATTCCAGGTTGACCTGGTGGCAAATCCCGGTGCCCGGCGGCACCACGCTAAAACGGTTAAAGGCTTTCTGCCCCCAGCGCAAAAAGACGTAGCGCTCATGGTTACGCTCCATCTCCAGACGCACGTTTTCTTCAAAGGCGTCGTCGTCGCCGAAACGGTCAACGGTAACCGAGTGGTCGATAACCAGATCGACTGGCGAAAGCGGATTCACTTTAGCCACGTCCCCGCCCAGTCTTTTCACCGCTTCGCGCATAGCGGCCAGATCGACCACCGCGGGCACGCCGGTAAAGTCCTGCATCAGCACGCGGGCGGGCCGATAGGCGATCTCGCGGTCGGCATGCGCCTGAGCCAGCCAGCCTGCCAGCGCGCGGATGTCCTCATCGGTAACGGAATCTTCATCCTGCCAGCGCAGCAAGTTTTCCAGCAGCACTTTCAGGGATTTGGGCATACGGGAGAGATCGCCAAGCTGCCCGGCGGCTTTGGCCAGGCTGTAATAGTGATAACGTTGACCTTTAACTTCCAGCGCGTCTTTTGTTATTTCACGTAGGGTAGACGACATTACTCCTCCTTCGTTTATCTTCGCATAACCTGAATAAAAGCAGGGTTTGATTTAAAGATAGTACAAAGTTGGCGTAACGTTTTGATAACATCGATGAAGCATAAAAGAAAAACGCCCCGCTGATTGCTCAGCGAGGCGTCGTTAATATCTGTTTAAATATGCTTTATTAATGCATGACCATGCTCAGCCAGAGCAGGCTAGCCCAGAATAAGGCTGAAAACGTCCAGGCACTGAACCATGTCATTTGAGTTAAATTCATTTTTGCCCTCACTCAGGTCTTATAAGACCAAACGTATTACTTCAAAACCTCACGCCTTTGCGAGCAGGTTTTACCGTTTATCAATGGGTTGCCATTGTGGTTTCCCATCGTTGGGCCGACAGCGTGCCCTGACCAGAAATAGCTGGTCCGTTAAATAATGTTAATATTTATATTTGTCATGGTTAAAACAAAGAGTGAATATAAGCGTAAGGCTTAAGCTTTATTCGTTTTATCCGTCATAAAATCAATAAAGTTACGTTGCACTTCGCTCAGCCCCCAGCTTTCCGGGATGATGCTCTCTCTCGCTTTGCTTTTACACTCTACTTTTTTCAACTTAACAGCTTGCTGTGGTTTTTGATCCGAATACTGCAGGTGCATCGCTACCCCCATATCTGCCAAATCACGACTGCAACAGCTCCCCAAAACAGCGCCGATGCGGCGAATACCGCTAACCAGGCCTTGCGTCTCAGATTGCTGTTACGCTGAACCTTCAGAGCTTTGTGACCGAAGTCGGTTTCTACAGAAATTCTGCTAGCCATAGTTTTTGATAATCACTCTCATTGAAACGATTGTTTTGAGCAATCAGAAATTAGGAGGAATCCTAAACATTTTATGGCGTGAAATCCAGCTATTTTTATTACGCCGAACGATTAATAGTATTCATTAAAGTTTATGAAATCTATTGATCGTACTTAACCAAACTCGCGTTAACAAATTACCCTTTAAGCCAAATTTACTGACAATAGCTGTTTTTTCGCACCATTGATAAATCAGCATTTATTGAAACCTCCTTGCCGTTCGCGCCCTGTCGCGCCTTGATAACCAGAGTATGAGAATCATCCTGGAGGTGCGCAAAGATGCCCGCTGAAAAATGTGTACTGTTTCTCATTTAATGAATAACTTTGGAAAAACATGTGATGGGGGCGGCATTTACGTAAAAAGAATAAAAAGATTTTATCAATTGCAGTAACAGGCAGGACCAATGATTATCGCAGAGCCGCGTCGCGGCTCTGAATAGGGATGCAGGGGCGAAAAATTATTTGGCGGGTAATTTAATATCTTTAAACATTGCTTCAATATCTTCGTTCGAGCGCAGCCCCACGGCCGTATCGACGACGTCACGGGTCAGGTGCGGCGCGAAACGCTGAATAAAATCATACATGTAACTGCGCAAAAAGGTGCTGCGGCGGAAGCCGATTTTGGTGGTGCTGAAGCTAAAGACGTCCGTAGCTTCTATTCTGACCAGATCCGGATCCGAGACCGGATCGACCGCCATGCTGGCGATGACACCCACGCCCAATCCTAAACGTACGTAGGTTTTAATCACGTCCGCATCCGTCGCGGTGAAAACGATACGCGGCGTCAGGCCAGCCCGATTAAACGCCGTATCCAGCTCTGAACGTCCGGTAAAGCCGAAGGTATAGGTAACCAGCGGATACTCGGCTAACTCTTCGATAGAGACTTTTTCTTTGCCTGCCAGCGGATGATCCGGCGTCACCACGATGGCGCGATTCCAGTGATAGCAAGGCAACATAACCAGATCGTCATAAAGATGCAGCGCTTCGGTAGCGATAGCAAAATCCGCGTTGCCTTTAGACACCGCTTCTGCAATTTGCGTAGGCGAGCCCTGATGCATATGCAGCGAAACGCGAGGATAGCGTTCGATAAAGCCTTTAATCACGTTGGGCAGCGCGTAGCGGGCCTGCGTGTGCGTTGTAGCAACATACAGCGAGCCTTTATCCGGCCAGGTATGTTCCCCGGCGACTGATTTGATGGCTTCGACTTTTGACAGCACTTCGCGGGCGATACGGATAATTTCCTGGCCTGCGGGCGTGACCTGCGTCAGATGCTTGCCGCTGCGGGCAAAGATCTGGATACCCAACTCGTCTTCCAGCATACGTACTTGCTTACTGATCCCGGGTTGCGATGTATAAAGCCCCTCAGCCGTTGAAGAGACGTTCAGATTGTGATTGACCACTTCAACGATGTAACGCAGCTGCTGCAATTTCATGTTTGATCCGTCCAGTTTGGCGCCGCGCGCCGACGGGCTGTGCTGACAGAGCACAACGTATCGGCCTAATGCGATTTTATAATAAGGAAAGGTATATCTATAACAATCATATCAAAGATGGGTGGAATGTATAGCAGGGCTGAAGCCGCAGGAGAAAAACGGGCCAGCTGAAACGCCGGCCCGACAGGTTATTTCTTACTGGCTTTCGCCGCTTTTTCGGTGACGGCCCATTTGCCGTCGACGTAGAACGCCGTCCAGCCTGTAGCCTTACCTTCTTTTTCCGTACTGACGTACTGCTGCTTCGTTTTGCGGCTGAAGCGCACTACCGTCTTGTTGCCTTCATCATCGGCAACCGGCGCGTCGGCCAGATAGCGCAGCTTTTCCGGCAGGCGATCGCGGAAGCGTTGCAGCTCTTCCACCAGCGGCGCGCGCGTTTCCCTGGATTTAGGGAAGGTGTTAGCCGCCAGGAAAACGCCTGCCGCGCCGTCGCGCAGTACAAAGTAAGCATCCGATTTTTCGCACTGCAGCTCCGGCAGCGGAACCGGATCTTCTTTCGGCGGCGCAACATCGCCGTTACGCAGGATCTTACGGGTATTTTTACAGTCGTCGTTGGTGCAGGCCATGTACTTGCCGAAACGCCCCATTTTCAGGTGCATCTCCGCGCCACACTTTTCGCACTCTACGATCGGCCCGTCATAGCCTTTGATACGGAATTCGCCCTGCTCGATTTCGTAACCGTCGCAGCTTGGGTTGTTGCCGCACACGTGCAGTTTGCGCTGGTTATCGATCAGATAGCTGTCCATCGCCGTGCCGCATTTGCCGCAGCGACGGCGCGCGCGCAGCGCGTTGGTTTCCGCATCTTCGCCTTCGAGAATATTCAGTACTTCATTCTCTGGGATCAGATTGATGGTTTGTTTGCAGCGCTCTTTCGGCGGCAGCGCATAGCCCGAGCAGCCGAGGAACACGCCGGTGCTGGCGGTACGGATACCCATCTTACGCCCGCAGGTTGGGCAATCGATGGTGGTCAGCACCATCTGGTTCGGCTGCATGCCGCCCTCTTCCGGATCTTTATCCGCCTTTTCCAGCTGCTGGCTGAAGTCGGCGAAAAATTTATCCAGCACGCCTTTCCACTGCGCTTCGTTGTTGGCAACCTGATCCAGGCTGTTTTCCATATGCGCGGTGAAGTCGTAGTTCATCAGCTCGCGGAAGTTTTCTTCCAGCCGGTCGGTAACGATTTCGCCCATCTTTTCCGCATAGAAGCGACGGCTTTCCACGCGCACGTAGCCGCGATCCTGAATGGTCGAGATAATCGAGGCGTAGGTAGAAGGACGACCGATGCCGCGTTTTTCCAGCTCGCGCACCAGCGAGGCTTCGCTGAAGCGTGCCGGCGGTTTGGTAAAGTGCTGGCTTGGCTTCAGCTGCTGCAGCGCCAGCTCTTTACCCACTTCAACCGGCGGCAGCGTGCGATCTTCATCGCCCTTGCGCAGCGCAGGCATCACGCGGGTCCAGCCGTCAAAGCGCAGCGTGCGCCCTTTCGCCTTGAGTTTAAACTCGCCGGCGCTGACGGTCAGCGTCGTGGAGTCATACTGCGCCGGCATCATCTGACAGGCAACGAACTGACGCCAGATTAGCTGATACAGCTTCTGCGCGTCGGCTTCCATATCCTTCAGCTGCTCGGCCAGGACGGCGACGTCCGAAGGACGGATCGCTTCGTGCGCTTCCTGCGAGTTATCTTTGCTGGCATAGGCATTGGCGGCCTTCGGCAAATATTTTTCGCCAAATTCGTTTTCAATATAGCCGCGCACCATGCTGACCGCATCCTGACTCAGATTGGTCGAGTCAGTACGCATATAGGTAATGTGGCCCGCTTCATAGAGGCGCTGTGCCATCATCATGGTTTTTTTCACGCCGTAGCCCAGACGGGTACTGGCCGCCTGTTGCAGCGTTGAGGTAATAAACGGCGCGCCGGGCTTGCTGCTGGTCGGCTTATCTTCACGGTCGGTAACCTGATAGCGCGCTTTTTCCAGCAGGCTGACGGCGGCCTGGGTCTGCTCGCCGTTAACCGGACGGAAAGGCTTGTCGTGCTGATGAGTCACTTCCATCGGCAGCAGCGTGCCTTCCGGCGTATTCAGATCGGCATGCAGTTCCCAATACTCTTCCGGCACGAACGCTTTGATTTCGCGCTCGCGCTCCACCACCAGCCGCACGGCGACCGACTGCACGCGCCCGGCGGACAGTCCGCGAGCGATTTTCTTCCACAGCAGCGGCGAAACCATATAGCCCACCACGCGGTCCATAAAGCGGCGCGCCTGCTGAGCGTTAACCCGATTGATATTCAGTTCGCCCGGCTTGTCGAAAGCCTGACGAATAGCATTTTTGGTGATTTCGTTAAACACCACGCGGCTGAAGCGCGAATCATCACCGCCGATCACTTCCCGCAGGTGCCAGGCAATGGCTTCCCCTTCGCGGTCAAGGTCGGTTGCGAGATAGATGTGGTCGGCATTTTGCGCCAGCGCTTTCAGCTCGGAGACCACTTTCTCCTTGCCGGGAAGGATCTGATAGTTCGCTTCCCAGCCGTGATAAGGATCGACGCCCATCCGGCTGACCAGCGCGGCCTTCTCGTCCTTTTTCACCTTTTTGGTGGTCTTACTGGTTGTAGAGTCAGCGCTCTTTTTAACTGTTGATCCACTGGTCGGCAAATCGCGGATATGACCGACGCTGGATTTCACCACGTAGTCGTTTCCGAGATATTTATTGATTGTTTTGGCTTTTGCCGGGGACTCAACTATTACGAGAGCTTTGCCCATATTTACCTTTACCTGATTAAAACATCCGAGAGTAAATTGTGCCGAAAGCCTGCGGGCAATCCAGCGCGTTAAAACCTTCATGGCCGACGGCAGAATCCGGCACTTTCCCTGTTAACGCTTCCCGCTCAGGAAGCCAACTCACTGATTAACGACACCTTTTACAAACTGTTAAGCGCATCACTAACAAAGCGTAAAGCCAGTTTTACGCCCGGAACCCGAAACGCCCACACTCTACCTGATAAAATCTGTTACGCAACTTAATTAGCATCCACAACGGATTTACGCCAGAAAGTCATAAAAAAGCGTGCGGGCAGGCAAGCGCCCATCGGCATTGAGTTTTTGCGGCAGCGCGGCGTAATATACTGCTCATCTGCCGTCTCTATAAAGGAGAGAATTCTGTGAAGCATACCCAGGCTATTGATAAATCCGCACTCCTGCAAAAGGCGAACGAGCTCATCGCGGAGCACAAGGATTTTTTTCCCGGACTGAGCGCCACCGACGTGGAGCAGAAAGGCGACGTGCTGGTTTTTTGCGGCGACTATTTTCTGGACGAGCAAGGCTTGCCCGGCAGTAAAAGCACGGTGGTGTTTAACGTTTTTAAGTTTCTGGCCACGGAGCTGTCGCCGCTTTATCACTTGCAGGAATAGCGCCCGCCAGGCAGGCGCTAACAGGACTACAGCAGCGGCTTCTCGCCACGCTGCCACAGGCGCAGCAGCAGGCGTTCGACGCTGACGCTGGCGCTTTGCGTAAAGCGATCCATCATTTTTTTGCGCTTCACGTAGTGCACCGCAACCACTTCCCGCGCCTGCATCTGGTCGATAATCAGATCGTCGCTGGTGCCGATAGCGTCAACCAGGCCTTTTTCCAGCGCCTGGGTGCCGAACCAGTGTTCGCCCGTCGCCACGCTGTCGATGTCCAGCGTCGGACGCATCTGATGCACAAACTCTTTAAACAGCTGATGCGTCTCGTTGAGATCCTCGCGGAATTTTTCGCGGCCCTGCTCGGTGTTTTCGCCAAACAGCGTCAGCGTGCGCTTGTACTCTCCGGCCGTATGCAGCTCTACGTCAATTTCATTGCGCTTCAGCAGGCGGTTGAAGTTAGGGATCTGGGCAACCACGCCGATCGAGCCAATGATAGAAAACGGTGCAGCCACGATGCGATCGGCCACGCAGGCCATCATATAGCCGCCGCTCGCCGCTACCTTATCCACCGCCACGGTCAAACGGATGTTCTTATCGCGCAGCCGCTGAAGCTGGGAAGAGGCCAGCCCGTAGCCGTGCACCACGCCACCCGGACTTTCCAGACGCAGCAGCACTTCATCCTGCGGTCTGGCGACGGCCATAACCGCCGAGATCTCTTCACGCAGCGAGGCGACCTCGTGCGCGTCCATGCTGCCTTTAAAATCCATCACGTACAGCGTGGGTTTGCTTTCGGCTGGCTTAATACCTTGTTTCGCCTCGGCTTTAGCGGTTTTCGCCTCCAGCTTGTCCTTTTTTTTCTGCTCTTTATACCAGCGTTTTTTGTCATGCGGCTTCATGCTCGCCAGGCGCATTTCATCCTTTATCTCCTGATACGCCTCATTCAGCCGCGTCAGGCGCAGCTGGCCGCCCTGAGCGCGTTTACGCATGGCCAGATGCGTAATCAAAATAGCAATGGCCGCGATCGCCACGACCACCGTGACCGTCTTGGCCAGAAAAAGTCCGTAGTAAGAGAGTAGTTCCACGCATTCCGCCTTATTTAACATCCAATTAGATCAGCAGCTAGTGTAGCCGAGTCGCTGCCCGTCGTCGCCCGGATCCGTTGAGTACGCAAAGATAGCGCTGCGCAGAGACCAGGCATTCGGGCGGTTTACTGTTGCGGTCAATGGATTAGCGGCGTTACCCTGTTTCCCTTCCGCACTAAGCATCACCAGAGGCGCATCAATGAATTATCAACCTGCCAGTCAATTGCTCAACGATCGTATTATTCTTGTTACCGGCGCCAGCGACGGCATTGGCCGCGAGGCTGCTGTCACCTACGCTCGCTATGGCGCGCAGGTTATTTTGCTGGGACGCAACGCGCAGAAGCTGCAAAGCGTGGCGGATGAAATCGCCGCTGTCGGCAAGCCTTCGCCGCTTTTCTTTACGCTGGATTTGGACAGCGCCACGCCCGAAGCGTGCCGTCAGCTGGCCGATGAAATTTCCCGTCATGTCTCCAGGCTGGACGGCGTGCTGCATAACGCGGGCCTGCTGGGCGACGTGGTGCCCATGACCGAGCAGGATCCCGCCGTCTGGCAGCAGGTGATGCGCGTAAACGTTGACGCCACTTTCTTCCTGACTCAGGCGCTGCTGCCGCTGCTGCTGAAGTCACAGGCCGGCTCGCTGGTGTTTACCTCTTCCAGCGTGGGCCGCCAGGGACGCGCGGGCTGGGGCGCCTACTCCGTCTCTAAATTCGCCACCGAAGGCATGATGCAGGTGCTGGCTGAAGAGTATCGCGGCCAGCTGCGCGTCAACTGCATTAACCCCGGCGGCACACGCACCAAAATGCGCGCCAGCGCCTTCCCGCAGGAGAACGCAGGCAAGCTGAAAACCCCGGCGGATATTATGCCCACTTACCTTTACGTGATGGGCGATGACTGCACGGAAAGCGGCGTCAGCTTCGATGCGCAGCCAGGACGCAAACCGGGAGCAGCGGAATAATGGCCGACGATCGCCACCAGCAGCGTCAACAAAAGCTGAAGGAAAAAGTTGACGCGCGCATTGCCGCCGCGACCGAAACGCGCGGCATTCTGATGGTGTTTACCGGTAACGGCAAAGGCAAGACCACGGCCGCTTTCGGCACTGCCGCCCGTGCGGTGGGCCATCAAAAGCGCGTGGGCGTCATTCAGTTTATTAAGGGCGAATGGCCAAACGGCGAACGCAATTTGCTGGAGCCGCACGGCGTGGAGTTTCAGGTGATGGCCACCGGCTTCACCTGGGATACGCAGAACCGCGAAACTGATACCGCCGCCTGCCTTGAAGTCTGGCAGCACGGCAAACGGATGTTGCAGGATGCGTCGCTGGATCTGGTGGTGATGGATGAGCTGACCTATATGGTGAGCTTTGACTATCTGCCGCTGGAAGAGGTCATGGCGGCGCTGCGCGCCCGTCCGCCTCAGCAGAGCGTTATCATTACCGGCCGGGGCTGTCATCGCGATTTGCTGGCGCTGGCGGATACCGTAACCGAAATGCGTCCGGTTAAACACGCTTTTGATGCGGGGATCCAGGCGCAGCAGGGTATCGACTGGTAACAGGCCAAAAAAAAGGGCGAATCGCTTCGCCCTTTTCTGTTAACGCTTGCTGGTCGTACGGCGGTTGCCGCTGACCTGAGTGTGGCGCTTGACGGCGCGACGGATCTGATTGGCCTTGGTACGGCGACGATCTTTTTCCAACGCCACTTTGCTGGTGGTTTCCGGCGGCAGCCCAACCAGCTCGCGCAGATAGTTGGTCGGCGGCAGATCCAGCTCCGTCCAGCCGCCGCGCGGCAGCCCTTTCGGCAGCGTGATGTCGCCGTAGCGGGTACGGATCAGACGGCTGACCTGCACGCCTACCGATTCCCACAGGCGACGCACTTCGCGGTTGCGGCCTTCGGTCAGCGTAACGCTATACCACTGGTTGATGCCTTCGCCGCCGGTAAACTTCAGCGTTTTAAACGACGCCGGGCCATCTTCCAGCTGTACGCCACGGCTCAGCTGCTTCAGCTTATCGTCATCGACCTGCCCAAACACGCGTACGGCGTATTCCCTTTCCACTTCCCGGCTTGGGTGCATCAAACGGTTAGCCAGCTCGCCATCCGTTGTGAACAGCAGCAGGCCGCAGGTGTTAACGTCCAGACGCCCTACGGCGATCCAGCGTGCGCCACGCAGCTTGGGTAAACGGTCGAATACGGTAGGACGGCCTTCGGGATCGTTACGGGTGCAGAGTTCGCCTTCCGGTTTGTAATAGGCCAGCACGCGGCAAACTTCATTAGTGGATTCCGCTACCGAAACCAGATGGCCGTCGATACGGATTTTTAATGCTTTACTCGGCTCTACGCGGTCGCCCAGCGTGGCCATTTTGCCGTCCACGCTAACGCGTCCGGCAGAAATCATGGTTTCAATTTCGCGGCGGGAACCATGCCCGGCGCGCGCTAAGACTTTCTGTAATTTTTCGCTCATGGCGCTGCCTCTTTGTCGCCTTCCCAGGCGTCATAAAATGAATGGGCCGTTACTCAGGAGGCGGGGCTTTTTGTGGCTGAATGCACGCGACGCCCGCCCCATTTTCAGGGGAAGCGCATTCTACACTAAGTTATCGGCTATTGATAACGCTACCGGGCCGTTTGCCAGGGAAAAGATGCGCCATCCTGAAAAGCGGCAGCGTCGCCCGCTATCGACGGACGGTCACTCATTCCCTGCGCTTACCAAAGCGGTCGCCCTAAGCCAATTTAACGCCGGGCCGCGCCGCGTTATTTAAGGCAAATGTTATCGCCTTGTTGATATATATTTAGTTATTTTAAGTTAAATTAAAGTTAATGTATTTTCTGCCGATACTGCGCCGCGCCTGAATTTCACCCTGATTAAACCCAAATAGCCGCCTCAGCAGAAGGTGAATCCATTAAGCAAAATGTTTCTCCGATGTTAAAACCACTTTTTTACGCCAGGTCAGTGATTAAAGCTGACTTAACACAAATGACCAACGCAAATACTAAAGCCATCTCCAAACAAATAGCTTATCGCCATTTTAGATTGAGTTAATTCATCGTAATTGCGGTTTTAATTATTTTCGGCTGTTTATTTATTTGATCCACTAATTAGTTTGTGTAGAATTCACTCAGGCCAAAAAGAGCCTGCACAGTGAACTGTTAAACAGTCACAATAAAAATTTTAGTTAAGTCGTAAATTATTTTGCAGTAAACGTCAGTTAAAAAACAGAGGGGAGCACGACTCCCTGTATAACGCCGATTTCAATCGGCATCGGCCTTGCACGTCGTCAATCTTCACCAGGGATTTACTGACGTGTCCGACAAAGTGTAACTATTATGAAAAGAATAATGCCCCTCGCGGCGTTGGCTTTGCTGACGCTGACCGGCTGCTCTGTAGGTAAATATGAGTACAGCAGAGAAGCACTGAAACGTGTCGATATGAACTTTACCGGCATTCCTACCGTGCTGGGCGTAGGCTCGCTGGGTACCAGCATTCCGATTACGCCCGAGTACAGCCTGACTGCCGCTCACGTGGCTAAACTCTCCGTACAGCGCGTTAAGGCTTATCATCCTTACTGCGACCTGGCGATTATCTATCATAAAAACGACATGAAAACCCTGCCAAAATTCCGCCAGGGTGAAATTGGCGCGCCGGTAAAAATGTACGGCTACAGCTTTATTACCGCCATGCCGGTGGAATCTTCCGGCGTTAACCTGGCGCGGACCGGTATTCGCAACGAATGGAATAAACGTCCCTGCGTAGCGATGGCTTCCAATGCGGGCGTGGTGAAAGGCATGTCGGGCGGCGCGGTCTATAACGGCGATGATACAATCGGCGGCGTGATAGTCGGTTTTACCAATCAGATTAAGAGGCATAAGGCCGGTAGCGGACCGTTGAAAGATGTGTCACTTTATATTCCTTATGCGGACTTTAAAGACTGGCTGCAAAAAACAACGTCGTGAGAATAATATGCTCGCGTATTAATATCTGAAAAGTAATTATCTATGTTTATTTATTAAGGCTCGCCTTTTTGACGAGCCTGATATTATTCAGAGAAAAGGTTTAACGTCGCCTGCGCCTTCGCGCACGACCTGCGGCGTACTTTCGGTTAAATCGATAACCGTAGTAGGTTGCTGTCCCAGATAGCCGCCGTGAATAATTAAATCAACCTGCTTGCCGATCGTCTCCTGAATCGCTTCCGGATCGGATTCGGTAAAATCGTTGCCCGGCAGCATCAGCGAAGTGGACATCAAGGGTTCGTTCAGCGCCTCCAGCAGCGCCAGCGCCACCGGATTGGAAGGCACACGCAGACCAATCGTCTTACGCTTATCGCTCATCAGACGGCGCGGCACCTCTTTGGTCGCCTTCAAAATAAACGTGTAGTTGCCTGGCGTATTATTTTTAATCAGGCGAAACGCGGTATTGTCCACGTACGCATAGGTAGACAGCTCTGAAAGATCGCGGCAGACCAGCGTAAAGTTATGGTCGCTGTCCAGCTGCCTGATGCGACAGATGCGCTCCATCGCGTTTTTATCTTCCAGCCTGCAGCCCAGCGCATAGCCCGAGTCCGTAGGATAAACGATGACCGACCCTTTATGCAGCAGCTCTACGGCCTGTTTGATCAGCCGGGGCTGGGGGTTTTCCGGGTGTATATAAAAGAACTGACTCATAATCGACCTCATGCCTGTCGCGCGACGGGCGAACAGGATCAAATTTCAGGAAAGCGCAGCCAGACGGCTTCCACACCGGCCGGAAGCCATAATTTTTTTCCCAGCTCTATCCACGGACAGGGCTGATGGAAATCAGATCCCTGCGACGCGGCCAGCTGGTAGTCCTGCGCGTAACGCGCCAGCTGCGTGCGCTCGTTGGGCGCCTGCTGGCACTGTGCGACCTCCATTGCATCCCCCCCTTCTTCTTTAAAGTGGGCGATTAAACGCTTCAACCATTTTGCGGAAAGGCCGTAGCGGCCCGGATGAGCCAACACGGCACGCCCGCCAGAATGATGAATAGCATCAATGGCTTGTTTAATTGTACACCACTGTGGCGGCACGTAGCCGGTTTTGCCGCGCGCCAGGTAATTTTTAAAGACCTGCGCCATATTATCGGCCTTGCCCTGCGCAATTAAGAAGCGGGCAAAATGGCCTCGGGTGATCGCGCCGCCGTCGGCCAGCGCCAGCGCGCCTTCCAGCGCACCGGGAATGCGCGCTTTCTCCAGCCGTTCAGCTATCAGCTGCGCGCGAACCATTCGACGATCGCTCTGTGCCTGCAGAAACTGCTTCAGCACGGGATGCTCTTCTTCCACGCCCAGTCCGACAATATGAATTTCGTGATTTTCCCATAGCGAAGAAACTTCGACGCCCGCTATCAGCCGCAGCGGCAGCTGGTGTCTGGCGATGGCTTCGCGGGCAGGCTGCACGCCGTCAACCGAATCGTGATCGGTGATAGCAAGGACGCCGACGCGTTGCTCCACGGCTCTGAGCACCAGTTCTTCAGGCGTTAACAGGCCGTCAGAGGCGCGGGTATGGCTGTGTAAATCGTAGATGGGCCAGGGATTAAGCGGGGTTGCAGACAAAACGACTCCGGAAAGCGCTAAAAAGGTCGCTGCATGATACCCGCAATTGCGGGCAAGAGAAAAAGAGTATTGACATTTCCGCCACGAACCAGTTAACTAGTACGCAAGTTCACACACAAGGTAGCGAAAAATGAAAAACACAATGACAACGAACGGCTGGTGGCGTACTTCTTCCTGAACGGGCGGAGAAGTCGTGCACGCAGCTGTCGCTGTAACGCTACCCAGGCCCGCCGCAAGCGGGCCTTTTTTTTAGCCAAATTTGAGAACTGACCTTATGCAAACGCAAACTACAGTGAAGTTGATTACCGGCGCCGCGCCCTACCGTGAGGATCCGGCCGCGCTCTTCCACCAGCTCTGCGGCGCGCGTCCCGCTACGCTGCTGCTGGAGTCGGCGGACATTGACAGCAAACGCAACCTGAAAAGCCTGCTGATTATCGACAGCGCGCTGCGCATTAAGGCGCTGGACGATACCGTTACCGTCCAGGCGCTGTCGGAGAATGGCCGCGCGCTGCTGCCGCTGCTGGATGCCGCGCTGCCGGAGTCGGTTATCAATACCGTACGTCCCGACGGCCGCGAGCTGCGTTTTCCGCAGGATAATGCGGTGCAGGATGAGGATTCCCGTCTGAAGACGCTGTCGGTGTTCGACGCGCTGCGCCTGATCCCGCATTTGCTGAAAAGCCCGGCGGACGAGCGCGAGGCGATGCTGCTTGGCGGCCTGTTCGCTTACGACCTGGTGGCAGGATTTGAAGATCTGCCCGCGCTGGACAACGACCAGCGCTGTCCCGATTACTGCTTTTATCTGGCCGAAACGTTACTGGTGATCGACCATCAGAGCCAGAGCGCACGCTTACAGGCCAGCCTGTTTACGGCAGCGCCCGGCGAATTTTTACGCCTGCAGCGCCGTATCGAACAGCTGCACGGCCAGATGCTGCAGCCCGCGTCCGCTATTCCGGTGCAGCCGCTGGAGACAATGTCGCTTGCCGTCAGCCAGAACGACGAAGAGTATTGCGCCGTGGTGCGCAAGATGCAGGAAGCCATCCGCAGCGGCGAAATCTTCCAGGTGGTGCCGTCGCGCCGCTTCTCGCTGCCCTGCCCGTCGCCGCTGGCCGCCTACGACACGCTGAAGAACAGCAACCCCAGCCCCTATATGTTTTTTATGCAGGATCAGGATTTCAGCCTGTTCGGCGCCTCGCCGGAAAGCTCGCTGAAGTATTCGGCCGACAGCCGCCAGATCGAAATTTATCCGATTGCCGGAACCCGCCCGCGCGGTCGTCATGCCGACGGCTCGCTGGATCGCGATCTCGACAGCCGTATCGAGCTGGAAATGCGTACCGACCATAAAGAACTGGCCGAGCACCTGATGCTGGTCGACCTGGCGCGTAACGATCTGGCGCGCATCTGCGAGCCGGGCAGCCGCTACGTGGCCGATTTAACCAAGGTCGACCGCTACTCTTTTGTGATGCACCTGGTTTCCCGCGTGGTAGGCAAACTGCGTGAGGATCTGGATGTGCTGCATGCCTACCGCGCCTGTATGAATATGGGCACGCTGAGCGGCGCGCCGAAAGTTCGCGCCATGCGCCTGATCGCCGAGGCGGAAGGCACCCGGCGCGGCAGCTACGGCGGCGCGGTCGGCTACTTTACCGCCAGCGGCGATCTGGATACCTGCATCGTGATCCGCTCAGCCTACGTCGAGGACGGCGTCGCTACCGTTCAGGCCGGCGCGGGCGTGGTGCTGGATTCCAACCCGCAGGCGGAAGCCGATGAGAGCCGCAATAAAGCCCGCGCGGTGCTGCGCGCCATCGCCACTGCCCATCATTGCAAGGAGATTTTCTGATGGCTGATATTCTGCTGCTCGACAATATCGACTCTTTTACCTGGAACCTCGTCGACCAGGTGCGCGCTTTCGGTCATAACGTAGTGATCTACCGCAATAACGTGCCTGCCGACACGCTGATCGCCCGTTTGCAGGAGATGGACAATCCGGTGCTGCTGCTGTCGCCAGGCCCTGGCGCGCCGTCCGATGCGGGCTGTATGCCGGAACTGCTGCGGCGCCTGCGCGGACAGCTGCCGATTATCGGGATCTGCCTGGGCCATCAGGCAATTGTGGAAGCCTACGGCGGCCACGTCGGCCAGGCGGGCGAGATCCTGCACGGTAAAGCCTCAGCCATCGCCCATGACGAGTCGGCCATGTTCGCCGGGCTGAGCAATCCGCTGCCCGTGGCACGCTACCACTCGCTGGTCGGCAGCAACGTACCGATTGAGCTAACAATTAACGCGACTTTTAACGGCATGGTGATGGCGGTGCGTCACGACGCCGACCGCGTCTGCGGTTTCCAGTTTCACCCGGAATCGATTCTGACCAGTCAGGGCGCACGCCTGCTGGAGCAGACCCTGGCCTGGGCGCTGGCGAAATAAGGAGAGCATGATGAACGCAATACTGGAAAAACTGTACCAGGCGCAGACCCTGACCCGCGACGAGAGCCACCAGCTGTTCTCCGCCATTGTCACCGGACAGCTGGAGCCAACCCAGCTGGCCGGCGCGCTGATCGCCATGAAGATCCGCGGCGAACGGCCTGAAGAGATCGCCGGGGCCGCCACGGCGCTGCTGGCGGACGCCAAACCCTTTCCGCGCCCGGAGTACGCCTTTGCCGATATCGTTGGCACCGGCGGCGACGGCAGCAACAGCATCAATATTTCTACCGCCAGCGCCTTTGTGGCGGCGGCCTGCGGGCTGAAGGTGGCAAAACATGGCAACCGCAGCGTCTCCAGCAAATCCGGATCTTCCGATCTGCTGGCAGCATTCGGCATCAATCTGGCTATGCCAGCCGAACAGGCGCGCCAGGCGCTGGACGATCTTAACGTCTGCTTCCTGTTTGCGCCGCAGTACCATACCGGGTTCCGCCACGCGATGCCGGTGCGCCAGCAGCTGAAGACCCGCACGCTGTTCAACGTGCTTGGCCCGCTAATCAACCCGGCGCGGCCGCCGCTGGCGGTGATCGGCGTTTACAGCCCGGAGCTGGTGCTGCCGATTGCCCAGACGCTGAAAGTGCTGGGCTATCAGCGCGCGGCGGTGGTGCACGGCGGCGGCATGGACGAAGTGGCGTTGCACAGCACGACGCAGGTGGCGGAGCTGCGTGACGGCGAAATCACCAGCTATCAGCTGACGCCAGAAGATTTTGGCCTGAGCTATCATCCCCAGGAGGCGCTGGCGGGCGGCTCGCCGGAAGAAAACCGTGACATTCTGACGCGATTGCTCCAGGGTAAAGGCGAGCAGGCGCACGAAGAGGCCGTGGCCGTTAACGTCGCGCTGCTGCTGAAGATTTTCGGCCAGGAAGACTTACGGGAAAATGCGCAAAAGGCGCTGAAAGCGATCCGCAGCGGCCAGGCCTATGAGCGCGTGGTCGCGCTGGCAGCAAGAGGATAATATGGAAACCGTACTGAACAAAATTGTGCAGGATAAGGCGATTTGGCTGGCCGAGCGCCAGCAGCGCCAGCCGCTGGCCTCGTTTCAGAACGAGATCGAACCGGCGACCCGCAGCTTTTATCATGCGCTGTCAGGCGCCAGAACCGTTTTTATTCTGGAATGCAAAAAGGCCTCGCCCTCAAAAGGCGTGATCCGGGAAGATTTCGATCCGGCCGCCATTGCGGGCGTTTATAAAGATCACGCTTCGGCCGTTTCGGTACTGACCGACGAAAAATATTTCCAGGGCAGCTTCGATTTTCTGCCGGTGGTCAGCGCCGCCATTACCCAGCCCGTGCTGTGCAAAGATTTTATTATTGATCCGTATCAAATTTATCTGGCGCGCTACTACCAGGCAGACGCGATCCTGCTGATGCTTTCCGTAGTGAATGACGAGCAGTATCGCCAGCTGGCCGCCGTGGCGCACAGCCTGAATATGGGCGTACTGACTGAGGTGATCAGCGACGAAGAGCTGGCGCGCGCCACCGCGCTGGGCGCCAAAGTGGTTGGCATCAATAACCGCGACCTGCGCGATCTCTCTATCGATCTCGACCGCACGCGTCGTCTTGCGCCTAAAGTTGCCCATGGCGTAACGGTGATCAGCGAATCAGGCATCAATAACTATGCTCAGGTTCGCGAGCTGAGCCACTTCGCCAACGGCTTTTTAATCGGCTCCGCCCTGATGTCGGAGGCGGATCTTTCCGCCGCCGTGCGTCGGGTCATTATTGGCGATAACAAAGTGTGCGGCCTGACCCGCGCCGGGGATGCGCGGAGCGCGCTGGAAGCCGGGGCGGTCTACGGCGGCCTGATTTTCGCCGAAGGCTCGCCACGCAAAGTGACGCCGGAGCAGTCGAAAACAGTGATGGCGGGCGGCGCGCTGAAATACGTCGGCGTGTTCCGTAACAACTCCCTTAGTGACGTTGTCACTATCAGCCGCGAGCTGGGCCTTTCTGCCGTACAGCTGCATGGTGATGAAGATCGGGATTTTGTCGCCGAGCTACGCCGTCAGCTGCCGGATGAGGTAAAAATCTGGAAGGCGTTCAGCATTCGTTCCGCGCTGCCTGCCCGCGACTGGCCGCACGTCGATCGCTACGTCTTTGACAACGGCAGCGGCGGCACCGGCAACCGTTTCGACTGGGCACTGCTGGAAGGCGAAAAGCTGGATAACGTGCTGCTGGCGGGCGGCCTGGGCGCCGACAACTGCGTCAGCGCCGCCCGGCTTGGCTGCGCCGGCCTGGATTTTAACTCCGGCGTCGAAAGTGCACCCGGCCTGAAGGATGCGGACAAAATCGCCTCGGTGTTTCAAACGCTGAGAGCCTACTGACCGTCTGGCGTCGCTACGGCGGCGCAACTGCGAATAAGGAAGCGAAATGACTTTATTAAATCCCTGGTTTGGCGAGTTCGGCGGTATGTACGTGCCGCAGATCCTGATGCCCGCGCTGCAACAGCTGGAAGAGGCCTTTGTCAGCGCCCAGCGCGATCCTGAGTTTCAGGCGGAATTCGTCGGCCTGCTGAAAAATTACGCCGGTCGCCCCACTGCGCTGACGCTGTGTAAGAACCTGACCAAAGGCACCAAAACCCGTCTTTACCTGAAGCGTGAAGATCTGCTGCACGGCGGCGCGCACAAAACCAATCAGGTGCTGGGCCAGGCGCTGCTGGCGAAGCGCATGGGCAAAACCGAAATTATCGCGGAAACCGGCGCGGGCCAGCACGGCGTCGCTTCGGCGCTCGCCAGCGCCCTGCTGGGTCTGAAGTGCCGCATCTATATGGGCGCCAAGGATATCGAGCGCCAGTCGCCCAACGTGTTCCGCATGAAGCTGATGGGCGCAGAGGTGATCCCAGTGCACAGCGGCTCCGCCACGCTGAAAGATGCCTGTAACGAGGCGCTGCGTGACTGGTCGGGCAGCTATGAAAACGCCCACTATATGTTAGGCACGGCGGCGGGCCCGCATCCTTTCCCGACTATAGTGCGCGAATTCCAGCGCATGATCGGTGAAGAAACTAAAGTGCAGATCCAGGAGCAGGAAGGTCGCCTGCCGGATGCGATTATCGCCTGCGTGGGCGGCGGCTCCAACGCTATCGGCATGTTCGCGGACTTTATCGATGAGGCTTCCGTCGGGCTGATTGGCGTGGAGCCTGCCGGTCACGGTATTGAAACCGGCGAGCACGGCGCGCCGCTGAAGCATGGCCGCGTCGGCATCTATTTCGGCATGAAAGCGCCGATGATGCAGACGGAAGAGGGTCAGATTGAGGAGTCCTATTCGATTTCCGCCGGTCTGGATTTCCCTTCCGTGGGGCCGCAGCACGCGCATCTGAACAGCATCGGCCGCGCCGACTACGTTTCCATTACCGATGACGAAGCGCTGGACGCGTTTAAAACCCTTTGCCGCAGCGAAGGCATTATTCCCGCGCTGGAGTCTTCCCACGCGCTGGCTCACGCCCTGAAAATGATGCGTGAAGCGCCGGAAAAAGAGCAGCTGCTGGTGGTGAACCTGTCCGGCCGCGGCGATAAAGATATTTTCACCGTGCACGAGATTCTGACAGCGAAGGGAGAGATCTGATGGAACGTTATGACCAGCTTTTTCAGCGGCTGAACGCGCGTAAGGAAGGCGCCTTTGTGCCTTTCGTCACCCTGGGCGATCCCACGCCCGAGCTGTCGCTGCAAATTATCGATGCGCTGATCGCGGGCGGCGCCGACGCGCTGGAGCTGGGGATCCCCTTCTCCGATCCGCTGGCCGACGGCCCGACCATCCAGAACGCCACGCTGCGCGCCTTTGCCGCCGGCGTGACGCCCAGCCACTGCTTTGAGCTGCTGGCCGCCGTCCGCCAGAAGCATCCGACCATCCCGATCGGGCTGCTGATGTACGCTAACCTGGTCTTCGCCAACGGCATCGACAACTTTTATGCGCGCTGCCAGCAGGCGGGCGTGGATTCCGTGCTGATTGCAGACGTGCCGGTCGAAGAGTCCGCGCCGTTCCGCCAGTCGGCAATGCGGCATAATGTTGCGCCGATCTTTATTTGCCCGCCGAACGCCAGCGACGATCTGCTGCGCGAGATCGCTTCACACGGGCGCGGCTATACCTATCTGCTTTCCCGCGCGGGCGTAACCGGCACGGAAAGCCGTGGCGTCAGCCAGTCGTTGCATCATCTGGTGGACAAGCTGACCGAATACCACGCCGCGCCGCCGCTACAGGGCTTCGGGATTTCTGAACCGTCTCAGGTGAAGGAAGCGCTTGCCGCTGGCGCAGCGGGTGCGATTTCCGGCTCCGCTATCGTCAAAATCATCGAGCGTCATCACAATGAACCGGCCACGATGCTGGCCGAGCTGGAAGCTTTTGTCGCGAAGCTGAAGGCCGCCACGCGCTAACCGTCCGCCCTGTCGCTCTGGCAGGGCTTTGCCCCTCCTGTACTTTTATTATTTTTGCGGCTCAGTCGTGATTGCTGAGCCGTTACGCCCGCCCGATCGAGAGCAGGCCAGCCGCGTAGCCTCAGGCAGCAGCTTTACCGCCCCGTAAACAAGTAACACGCTCTTTTTGCGCTGTTTTGTGGAAAATTCGCCGCCCAGGTCTACGCTTCTTTTACAGAGCGAATCTGTAATCACGGCCCAGGCCATTCGGAAATAACAGGGAGATTTACCATGAAGCTGTTTAAAATGTTGACGGGTATGGTTATCGCAGCCGTTGTGGCTGTTTCAGTTAGCGCCTGCGCGCCAACGGCAAAGCAGGAAGGCACAGGCGGCTATATTGACGACACCGTCATCACCACCAAAGTTAAAACGCAGCTGCTGAACGATGAAGCGCTGAAGTCCCGTGAAATCAACGTGGAAACCTTTAAGGGCCGCGTACAGCTCAGCGGTTTCGTCAGCTCGGCCCAGATGGCCAGCCGTGCCGTGCAGGTGACCCGCAGCGTGAAAGGCGTGAAGTCCGTAGTAAATAATATGCAGATCAAATAACGCTTTTCGGGCGTAACAGGATCGACAAAAGGCGCAGCGTATGCGCCTTTTTGCTGTCTGACGGCGGCGATCAGAAGCGGTAACCCGCGCCAAAGAAGAACACGAACGGGTTGATATGAGTGTCGATACTCTGGCGGCCTGCGCCCGCCGCGTCAAAGCGCACTTTGGTATTAATATCCATGTACCACAGCGAGGCGTTCAGCATCCACTGCGGCGTTAGCTGATAGTCCAGGCCGACCTGGCCCGCCACGCCCCAGCTGTTTTTTACGCTCAGGTTGCTCAGGCCCGCATCGCGGCCGGTCTGGTTAAAATCGGTGTCATAAAACATGGTGTAGTTCACGCCGATACCGGCATAGGGCTGCAGCTTGCTGTTGTTATCCATGAAATACCACTGCGCCATCAGCGTTGGCGGCAGCTGATGCACGGTAGCCAGCGTGCCGGTAGAGGCCAGCCCGACCTTGTGACGGAACGGCGTGGCGCCCAGCAGCTCAACGCCGACATGATCGGTCAGCATATAGGTAAACGTCAGGCCCAGCTGGGTATTGTTGTTGATGTCGAATTCGCCCAGTCCCAGGACGTTATCCGAGCCGCCGGTTGGACGCACGGTCGCGGAACCCGCACGCATAAAGAAATCGCCGGCCTGATGTGCCGAAGCGGCTACCGGCGCGCAGGCCGCGACCAGCAAGGCCAATACTGAAATTTTCATAATCACTCCTGTGTACATAGAAAAAAGCGCAAATTGTCACCCTTATTTTTAATGCGCTGATTTTATCTTTATTTTCAGAAAGCTCACCCTCACAGAAACACAATAAACGGCAAATCCACTAAAAATTGATCTGGATCAAAACCACCTTTATTTCATAAAGAAAAATTAAGTTAAAAAGTGATCTGATGCGGGTTTATTGGCCAGATAGTGTTATATGAAGCGTGCAGGCGGTGTACGTCAGACGGCACGAGAAATCGCCAAAGCGAAAGTTGTGTAAGCCAGGGTGCCAGGTTGGCTTAAGACCATGTACAATCGCCGGATCGCTAAATTCGGCTCTCAAGGAGTGTACATGTCATTCACGGCGGCTTCGTTATACCGTGACACGGGAAATTTCTTTCGCCATCAGTTTGTTACCATCGTACTGATCGCGCTGTTAACCTCTTTTATTACGGTACTGATCGGCCATGCGCTGACGCCTGATATTTCCGGGCTGGCGGATGGCAACAGCGGCTCAATGAGCCTGATGGAGTGGATCCGTACCATGACGCCAGAACAGCAGCAGCTGCTGCTGCACGCTTCCGCTGCGGGTACGCTTGCCTCGCTGGTCGGCAATACGCTGCTGCTGGGCGCGATGCTCTGCCTGATCCCTATGGTTACCGCCGGCGAGCGCGTCAGCGCCCTGCGCGCCATGGGCGCTTCCGCGCCGATGCTGCTGCGACTGCTGCCGCTGGTGTTTTTTATGACGCTGATTATTCAGCTCGGCTTTATGGCGTTGATGGTGCCCGGCATTATTTTCGCTATCATCCTGTCGCTGTCGCCGATGATCATGACGGCGGAAAAAGTCGGCATTTTCGCCGCGATGCGCGCCAGCACTCGGCTGGTGTGGGGACATGTTAAGGTGGTGGCGCCCGCTATCCTGGGCTGGCTGCTGGCGAAGGTGCTGGTGCTGCTGATGGCCTCGTCGCTGACCGTGCTGCCGGCCAACGTCACCTCGGTGCTGCTGAACGCGCTAAGCAATCTCGTTTCGGCGCTGCTGATCATTTACCTCAGCCGCCTGTATATGCTGTTACGTTAATCAGTCGCTGCGCGCTTCACCGGCGCGCAGCCGATGTGTTGATCTGATAACCGGAAGCCCTTATGAAGCAGTTACTCGATTTTCTTCCTCTCGTGGTCTTTTTCGTTTTTTATAAGCTCTACGATATTTTCGTCGCCTCGGGCGCGCTGATCGTCGCCACCGCGCTGGCGCTGGTAGCCAGCTGGCTGCTTTATCGCAGGCTGGAGAAGATGACCATCGTCACTTTTGTGCTGGTCGCCGTTTTCGGCACGCTGACGCTGGTTTTTCATAATGACGAATTTATTAAATGGAAAGTCACGGTTATCTACACGCTGTTCTCTGCCGCGCTGCTCTACAGCCAGTTCTGGATGAAACAGACGCTGATCCAGAGCATGTTGGGTAAAGAGCTGACGTTACCGCAGGCCGCGTGGCGCAGGCTGAACGTGGCCTGGGCGATATTCTTTCTGGCCTGTGGCCTGGCCAATATCTACGTCGCCTTTTGGCTACCGCAGGATTTCTGGGTTAACTTTAAAGTGTTTGGCCTGACCGGCCTGACTCTGCTCTTCACCCTGCTCAGCGGCGTCTATATCTATCGCCTGATGCCGCAGGAAGAAAAATAATTCAGCGCCGGATACGGCGTTTTTATGCGGAAGCAAGATAATGAGCGACGAACAACGACAGCCTGAGGGCGAAATGGTGCTGCGCACGCTGGCTATGCCTGCGGATACTAACGCCAACGGCGATATCTTCGGCGGCTGGCTGATGTCGCAAATGGATATGGGCGGCGCCATTCTGGCAAAAGAGATCGCGGGCGGCCGCGTGGTGACGGTGCGGGCTGACGGCATGACCTTTCTGAAGCCGGTTGCGGTAGGTGACGTGGTCAGCTGTTATGCGCGCTGCATTCGTACCGGCAGCAGCTCGATTACGATTAACGTAGAAGTCTGGATTAAGAAGGTGTCTTCAGAACCGATTGGCCAGCGCTACTGTACCACCGAAGCGGTATTTATCTACGTTGCCGTTGACAGCGAAGGCAAATCGCGACCGCTGCCACCGGAAAAAAGCCATTTTAGCGAAGCGTAACGGCATAAAAAACGGGAGCAAAATTTGCTCCCGTTTTTTTATGATGGGCAACATCACCCGTTACTCAATGCTGCTGCCGCCGTTGATTTTAAAGACAACGTTCATTTTCAAATCCTTGCCCGGCTTGCCCGCCTCATAGCGCCACTTACGCATGGCGTTTTTCACTTCACGCTCGAACATATTGCGCGGCTCGGCCTCGAGAATGCGGATATTTCCCACCTGCCCCGAGCTGTCCACGTCAAATTGCACGCGAACATGCCCTTCCAGACGCAGCGCAAAGGCGCGTGACGGATAGGCCGGTTTGCCAATGCTCATCGCTTTCGGGCCGGAAGAGACGGCCGTTGAAGGCGCTGCCGATGTTTTCGGCGCGGTAGAAGGTTTGGTCGCGGTAGCCGTACGATCGTTATTCAACGGCGCGGCCTGGCGAGGCTCCTCGCGCGGCTTCACCTCTTTCTTCGGCTTCACCACTTCCTTTTTAGGCTTAGGTTTGGGTTTAGGCCTGGGAACGGGTTTCGGGATCGGCACCGGTTCCGCTTTAGGCGGCTCCGGCTCCGGCACGGGTTCAGGTTCGGGTTCAGGCTCCGCTACCGGCTGCGGCGCGGGCTGGGGCGCTGGCTGTGGCTCCGGCTGCACTTCCGGCGCGACCAGAGAGACGCTGATAGGCTGAGACGCTTTTGGCACTTCCACGGTCTGGTGAAAAGAAGCATAAAGTATTCCGCCAATCACCACGGCGTGCAGACCCACGGAAAGCAGGGTCGGTAGCGAAAGTCGGCGAGGAAATGAAGTTTCTGTCAGCGTCGTCATAATCTTTCTGCTGTAAAAGTTGAGGCGTAAGTTTAAATGCAAATAGCAATCAGTTTCAACAACTCGCCTCTTTTCAGGCGTGAATTTGTCAGAAAATCGGTTAGCCTTACGCGCCGCGCCTGCAAGAGCATCTTTCATTTGCAGAATAGCGAACGATGCCTTAACGTGATCGCCAATCATTAGCGATGGACAGGAGTTAACGTGCTCTACGTAATTTATGCAGAAGATAATGCGGATTCACTGACAAAGCGGCAGGCGGTTCGCCCCGCGCATGTGGCACGTTTGCAGCTGTTACAGGATGAGGGACGCCTGATTATCGCCGGGCCGATGCCGGCGGTGGACAGCAACGAACCTGGCGTGGCGGGCTTTACCGGCTCTACCGTGATCGCCGAGTTCTCGTCGCTGGAAGAGGCGCAATCCTGGGCGCAGGACGATCCTTATATCGCCGCGGGCGTGTATAAGCAGGTTGCCGTTAAACCATTTAAGCGCACGTTTTAACGCCTTCCGCCTGGAACCCTGATGAAAATTGGCTATCTTTTCCCGGCCGCGGTCGGTATAGCAGGCGCGGCGCTGCTGATATGGTTTATCGCCAGCGGCGCCTGGATGCCGGGCGCCTGAGGCGCAGGCAGTAAAAGAAACCCGGCGCAAGGCCGGGTATTTACGCTCAGACCAGCTGGGTAATAAACAGAATAGAACGACGCTGCTGTTGGCTTAGCTGATGGCGAATGGCGTGCATCCGTCCGTAGCGTCTCGACTGCCCTTCCAGCCAGCGCGCCCGTCGGCGCTGAATTTGACGCGACATGCGCCAGCGTGCGACTTCATTTCTACTCCGTCTCATATTACCCTCTTCGCTTGCAAAAACTCGCGCCGCATTATAAAGACTTCTGTCTCTACGCCAAGTCCGATGACTTGAGGAAAAGGTTTCGTCCGCTCCGATCTGCACGTAAACTCCTGTAATCAGAGGTGAACAGGACTTCCGCTTTTATGACGACTTTTTATACTTTAATGAGCTGGCTGCTGCTGTTTGGTTACTGGCTGCTAATTGCCGGGGTCACGCTGCGCATTCTGATGAAGCGCCGCGCGGTGCCTTCGGCGATGGCCTGGCTGCTGATTATTTATATTCTCCCTCTGGTAGGCATCGTCGCCTATCTTTCCTTTGGCGAGCTGCATCTGGGGAAGCGTCGTGCCGAACGCGCCCGCACCATGTGGCCTTCCACCGCCAAATGGCTGAACGATCTGAAATCCTGTCACCATATTTTTGCCCGTGATAACAGCGACGTGGCGCGCTCGCTGTTTCAGCTTTGTGAAAACCGTCAGGGTATCGCCGGGGTAAAAGGTAACCAGCTACAGCTGCTCACCTCTACGGACGATACGATGCAGGCACTGATCCGCGATATCCAGCTGGCTCGCCATAATATCGAGATGGTGTTTTATATCTGGCAGCCCGGCGGCATGGCGGATGAAGTGGCGGAAGTGCTGATGGCGGCGGCGCGGCGCGGCGTTCACTGTCGGCTGATGCTGGACTCCGCCGGCAGCGTGCAGTTTTTCCGCAGCGACTGGCCCGCGATGATGCGCAACGCGGGCATTGATGTCGTGGAGTCGTTGAAAGTCAGCCTGCTGCGCGTCTTTTTACGCCGCATGGATCTGCGCCAGCATCGCAAAGTGGTGCTGATCGATAACTATATTGCCTATACCGGCAGCATGAACCTGGTCGATCCGCGCTTTTTTAAACAGGATGCGGGCGTGGGCCAGTGGATTGACCTGATGGCGCGCATGGAAGGCCCGGTGGCAACCACCATGGGCATCATCTACTCCTGCGACTGGGAGATTGAAACCGGCAAGCGCATTCTGCCGCCGCCGCCGGACGGCACTATTATGCCTTTCGAGCAGGAAAGCGGCCACACCATTCAGGTTATCGCCTCCGGGCCGGGCTTTCCTGAAGATCTGATTCACCAGGCGCTGCTGACCGCCGTCTATTCGGCGCGCGAGCAGCTGATTATGACCACGCCCTATTTCGTACCCAGCGACGATTTGCTGCACGCTATCTGTACCGCCGCGCAGCGCGGCGTCGAGGTGAGCATTATCGTGCCAAGACATAATGATTCACTGCTGGTAGGCTGGGCGAGCCGCGCTTTTTTTGCGGAACTGCTGGAAGCGGGCGTCAGAATTTATCAGTTTGAAGAAGGCCTGCTGCATACCAAGAGCGTGCTGGTTGACGGGCAGCTGAGCCTCATCGGCACGGTTAACCTGGATATGCGCAGCCTGTGGCTCAATTTCGAGATTACGCTGGTGATTGATGATGACGGTTTCGGCGGCGATCTGGCGCGCGTACAGGATGATTATATCGCCCGTTCGCGGCTGCTGGATGCAAAACAGTGGACGCGGCGCGCCTGGTGGCAGAGGATTGTCGAACGACTGTTTTATTTCTTCAGCCCGCTGTTGTAAAACGAGCGGCATTGCACAGCCCTGACGGGCATTATGGGAAATTTTATGGATTTAAATAACCGCCTTACCGAAGATGAAACCCTGGAACAGGCCTACGATATTTTTCTGGAGCTGGCGGGCGATAATCTCGATCCGGCCGATATCCTGCTCTTTAATCTTCAGTTTGAAGAGCGCGGCGGTGCAGAGCTGCACGATCCCGCCGAGGACTGGGCCGAGCATGTGGATTTCGATCTGAACCCGGACTTTTTTGCCGAGGTGGTGATTGGCCTGGGAGAAAACGACGGCGACCCGGTGACCGATATCTTCGCTCGCGTCCTGCTGTGCCGCGAAAAAGACCACAAGCTCTGCCATATTCTGTGGCGTGAATAAACCGCAGCCGCATCCCGTCGCCGGGATGCGGTCTGGTTTTTATAACGGATCGACCTTCAGGCAGGAGACCGCATGACGGAAGCTGCCTTCCAGCAGCGGACGCGTTTTGGCACACTCCGGCCCGGCTATCGGACAGCGGGTGCGAAATACGCAGCCCGACGGCGGATCGATCGGCGAAGGCAGCTCCCCTTCCAGCAGCTGGATAACCTTGTTTTTCTCCAGATCGGGATCGGGGATCGGCACGGCGGACATTAAAGCCCTGGTGTAAGGATGCTGCGGGTTCTGATAAACCTCATCATAGGTGCCCAGCTCTACCGCATGACCCAGATACATCACCAGCACGCGATCGGAGATATGTTTTACCACCGCCAGATCGTGGGCGATAAAGATCAGCGACAGCCCCATCTCGCGCTGTAGCTGCTGGAGCAGGTTGACCACCTGCGCCTGGATAGAAACATCCAGCGCGGAAACCGGCTCGTCGCAGATAATCAGTTTGGGCTCCAGAATTAACGCCCGGGCAATGCCGATGCGCTGGCACTGGCCGCCTGAAAATTCGTGCGGGTAGCGGTTAATCAGGTTCGGCAGCAGCCCCACCTTCATCATCATTGTTTTGACCCGCTCTTTGACTTCCTGACGCGCCATTTTGGGATGATAGGTACGCAGCGGTTCAGCAATAATATCGCCGATGGTCATACGCGGATTCAGCGAGGCCAGCGGATCCTGAAATATCATCTGGATATCGCTACGCGCCCTGCGCCACTCCTCTTCGCTTTGCCCCAGCAGGTCGCGGCCCAGCCAGGCGACGCGCCCTTCCGTGGCCTTGACCAGCCCGATGATGGCGCGGGCCAGCGTTGATTTCCCGCAGCCGGACTCGCCCACCACGCCCAGGGTTTCGCCTTCGTACAGGCGCAGGCTGACGCCGTCCACGGCCTTCAGCGTTTTCGGCGGCTGCCAGAACCACTGCCCGCTGTCTTTGATCGCGAAATGCACTTTCAGATCGGCGATTTCCAGCAGAACGTTCTTTTCTGTCGTGCTCATACCAGCTCCTCCGCAGGTTTAAAGCAGGCGCGCAGCCGCTCCTGTCCAAACGGCTCCAGCGGCGGCATCGTGGCGCAAATTTCCATCGCGTGGGGGCAGCGAGGCTGAAACGGACAGCCTTTTGGCAGCCGCAGCAGGTTGGGTGGATTGCCGGGAATGGTGGTCAGGGATTCGCCCTCCGCGTCGAGGCGCGGCACGGCGTTGAGCAAACCAATCGAATAAGGGTGCGTTGGCTGATAGAAGATATCGCGCGCTTTGCCGTACTCCATCGTACGTCCGGCATACATCACCAGCACGCGATCGCAGATGCCCGCCACCACGCCCAAATCATGGGTGATCATAATAATCGCGGTGTTGAACTCTCTTTTCAGATCGTTGAGCAGCGTCATAATTTGCGCCTGCACGGTGACGTCCAGCGCCGTGGTCGGTTCGTCGGCAATCAGCAGCTTAGGCCGACACAGCAGCGCCATCGCGATCATCACGCGCTGCCGCATCCCGCCGGAGAACTCGTGCGGATACATCTTCATGCGCTTGCGCGCCTCGGGCATTTTCACCGCATCCAGCATCCGCACCGATTCTTCAAAAGCCTGCGCGCTGCTCAAGCCTTTATGCAGCTGCAGCACTTCCATCAGCTGCTCGCCCACCCGCATATAGGGATTCAACGAGGTCATGGGATCCTGAAAAATCATCGCGATCTGCTCGGCCCGCAGCCGGTTAAGCTGCTTTTCCGGTAGATTAAGGATCTCATTACCGCGAAAACGCGCCGAGCCGCCGATGCGCCCGTTGCCCGCCAGCAGCCCCATCAGCGCAAAAGCCGTCTGCGACTTGCCGGAGCCGGACTCGCCGACGATGCCCAGCGTTTCGCCCGCCCGCAGGTCAAAATTAAGGTCGTTAACGGCGGTCACATCGCCGTCCGGCGTGGTGAAAGTCACGCGCAAATCTTTTACCGACAGCAGCAGTTCGCTTCCCGCCTGCGTGGCCATCGCTGGCTGTAATTGTGTAACGTTCATCGGGAAACTCCTTAGCGATCTTTCGGGTCGAGGGCATCACGCAGACCATCGCCGATAAAGTTGAAACAGAACAGCGTCACCACCAGAAAACCGGCCGGGAACAGCAGCAGCCACGGCGAGACTTCCATCGAGTTGGCGCCGTCGCTGAGCAGCGCGCCCCAGCTGCTCAACGGCTCCTGCGTGCCCAGGCCTAAGAAGCTGAGGAAGGATTCAAACAGGATCATGCTCGGCACCAGCAGCGAGGCATAAACCACCACCACGCCCAGCACGTTAGGCACGATATGGCGCAGCACGATGCTGGCGGTAGAGACGCCGCCGACATGCGCCGCCTCGATAAACTCTTTGCGCTTCAGGCTCAGCGTCTGGCCGCGCACGATACGCGCCATATCCAGCCAGGAAACCAGCCCGATCGCCACGAAAATCAGCAGGATATTACGGCCAAAAAAGGTCACCAGCAGGATCACGAAGAACATAAACGGAAAGGAGTTAAGGATTTCCAGCAGGCGCATCATCACCGAATCGACTTTGCCGCCAAGGTAACCGGCCAGCGAGCCGTAAAGCGTGCCCACCAGCACCGCCACCAGCGCGGAAGCGATGCCGACCATCAGCGAGATCCGTCCGCCGATCGCCACGCGCACCAGCAGATCGCGTCCCGACGAGTCCGTGCCGAAGTAGTGCTTAGACACCATATCCGGCGCGCTGGACATCATGCCCCAGTCGGTATCATCGTAGGTGAACGAGGAGAGCATGGGCGCGAAGATCACAAAGAGCGCAATCAGCACCAGCACGCTCAGGCTGGCCAGCGCCGCCCGGTTATGAATAAAGCGACGGCGGGCGTCCTGCCACAGGCTGCGGCCTTCGATCTCCAGCTTTTCGCTAAAGGCGTCGAGAGCTTCGCTGTTTTTCTTACTCAGTATCATGGCGAACTCCGCGATTAATAACGAATTTTTGGATCGATAACCGCATAAAGCACGTCAACGATCGCGTTAAAAAGAATGGTCAACACGCCGACCAGAATGGTCAGGCTGAGCACCAGCGAGTAGTCGCGGTTCAGCGCGCCATTCACGAACAGCTGCCCAATGCCCGGCAGGCCGTAAATGGTTTCGATAACCATTGAACCGGTAATAATGCCGACAAACGCCGGGCCAAGGTAGGAGAGCACCGGCAGCATCGCAGGCTTCAACGCGTGGCGCAGAATAATGCGGCGCATCGGCAGCCCTTTCGCGCGCGCCGTGCGGATAAAGTTGGCGTGAAGCACCTCGATCATCGATCCGCGCGTGATGCGGGCGATACTGGCGATATAGGCCAGCGACAGCGCCACCATCGGCAAAATCATGTACTGGATAGCCCCGCCGTTCCAGCCGCCGCCCGGCAGCCATTTCAGCACGATGGCGAACACCAGCACCAGCAGCGGCGCCACCACAAAGCTGGGGATCACCACGCCGGTCATCGCCACGCCCATCACCAGGAAATCCCATTTGCTGTTCTGCTTCAGCGCGGCTATTACGCCCGCCGTCACGCCCAGCACAATCGCCAGGATAAAAGCAGCAAAACCCAGTTTGGCCGATACCGGAAAGGCGTGTCCGACCAGGTAGTTGACCGAATAGTCTTTGTATTTAAACGACGGCCCAAAGTCGCCGCGCGCCAGCTGGATCAAATAGTCCAGATACTGTTTCCAGATGGGATCGTTTAAATGATATTTGGCTTCGATGTTCGCCATCACTTCGGGCGACAGCGTACGCTCGCCGGTAAAAGGGCTGCCGGGTGCGAGGCGCATCATAAAGAAAGAGATAGTAATCAGGATCAGTAACGTCGGAATCGCTTCCAGAAAACGACGAAAAATAAATTTTAACATTGCCCGTACCTGCTGGCCTGTGCTTCAGCACTGCTCAAAAGAATTACATGGGGGAAGCGTTCCTTCCCCCGATTTTTTTAGTGTTTGATGATGTAGAGATTTTTATCGTACAGATAGTTCAACGGATCTTTGCCGGTATAGCCGCCGACGTAAGGCTTAACCAGGCGCGTATTGGCGTAGTAGAACACCGGCGCGATGGTCGAATCTTTATCCAGCTGCTGCTCCGCCTGGGTATAAGCTTTGCTGCGGGCCGCTTCGTCGCTGGCCGCCATGGCCGACGCCATAATTTTGTCGAAGGCTGGCGATTTATAGTGCGAGGTATTGTTGCTGCTGTCGGAGAGCATGGTGTTCAGGAACGAGGTCGGCTCGTTATAGTCCGCACACCAGGCGGCGCGCGCCACGTCAAAATTGCCCTGATGACGGGTATCCAGGAAGGTTTTCCACTCCTGGTTATTCAGCTTGATATTGACGCCCAGGTTTTTCTTCCAGATCGACGAGACGGCGATAGCCAGCTTCTTATGCAGATCGGAAGTGTTATAAAGCAGCTCGAAGGTCAGCGGCTTGTCGGCAGTGTAGCCCGCTTCCGCCAGCAGTTTTTTCGCCTCTTCGTTACGCTTCTCCTGCGTCCAGCTCATCCATTCCGGCTTGACTAAATCGGCGCCGTCAATGGCCGGCGGTGTATAGCTCCAGGCGGGCTGCTGACCCTGCGCCAGCACTTTGTTGACCATGATATCGCGGTCCAGCCCCAGCTTCAGCGCGGTGCGGACTCGAGGATCGTTAAAAGGCGCTTTCTGATTGTTGAGTTCGTAATAATAGGTGCAGAGATAAGGATCGACGCGCAATTCCTTCGGATTCTCTTTTTGCAGCTTTTTAAACAGCTCGATCGGCAGGTTGGTGTAGGTCATATCGCTGCCGTTGCTGCTGAAGTAGCGGTTAACGTCGTTAACTTCAGAAGGGATCGGCAGGAAGGTAACCTTATCGAGCACGGTATGCGCGTTGTCCCAATACTGCGGGTTGCGCACCACGACGATGCGCTCGTTAATAATGTGTTCCTGTAACTTATAAGCGCCGTTGCCGACCCAGTTTTCCGGCTGCGTCCACTTTTCGCCAGCCTTGTCGATAGCGGGTTTATAAACCGGCGACATGGATGGATGGATCAGCAGCTTATAAAAATAAGGCACCGATTCGGTCAAAGTGACCTGAAGCGTGTGCGCATCAAGCGCCTTTACGCCCAGCTGGTCGGGCTTCTGCTTGCCCGCGATAATATCGTCGATATTGGCCAGATGCCCGTATTGCAGGTAGCTGGCGTAAGGCGATGCCGTTTTAGGATCGGCCAGGCGCTGCCAGCTGTAGACGAAATCCTGTGCGGTGACCGGCTCGCCGTTAGACCATTTAGCGTTGTTGCGCAGATGGAAAGTCCAGACTTTGCCGTCCTTGTTTTCCCAGCTTTCCGCCACGCCCGGAATGGGATGGCCGTTGGTGTCGTTGATCAGCAGCCCTTCCAGCAGGTCGTAGCTGACGTTAGATTCCGGCACGCCTTCAATTTTATGGGGATCCAGCGACTGCACTTCGTCGCCGTTGCCTTTAATCAGCTCCTGCTTAGCGGCAAGCTGCACGCCTGCGGGCACCGTAGCGGCCGATGCCATGCCGGTCAGCGCGCTCAGAATACCCAGCGCCAGCAGGCGCTTTTTCGTGATGTTGGTCATTTTGCTACTCCAGTTTTTATTATTACCGGGACGCTTTAGCTATCCCTCTTTGCCGGGCCACGGCTCATGACGGGGAACGAATACGTCACGGCCGTTTTTTATTTGCCCTGGCTGCTGTCATCACTAGCTATTACCTTCCTTACAAATCAATGCTTTATAATATATAAATATTTTATATCCGGCTGATCCTGCGGATCTTTACCGGTAAAACCGCCAACCCAGGGCTTGATCAACCTTGCGCTGACGCGGTAATAGACGGGAACGATAGCGGAATCGCGATCGAGCTGCTGCTCGGCCTGCTGATAAAGCGAGGCGCGCTGTGCGGCATCACCAGCCGACAGCGTTTTTGCCAACAGCTTGTCGAATTTATCGCTTTTATAAAACGCCGTGTTGTTGGAAGACTGGCTCTGCATGGCGTTAAGAAAGGTGGAAGGCTCGTTGTAGTCGGCGCACCAGGTAGCGCGAGCCACCTCAAAATCGCCCTGATGCCGGGTATCCAGCATGGTTTTCCACTCCTGATTATCCAGCGTGACCTGCGCACCCAGGTTTTTCTGCCACATTGAAGCCGCAGCGATAGCCTGCTTTTTATTTAAATCGGACGTGTTATAAAGCAGCCGGAAACGCAGCGGTTTTTCCGCGCTGTAGCCTGCCTCGCTCAGCAAGGCCTTCGCCTGTTCGTTGCGCTGTTGCTGCGTCAGCTTCATCCAGGCCGGTGGAGGTAAGTCCGCGCCGTCAATAAAAGGCGGCGTAAACCCGCCCGCCGGGATCTGCCCCTGCCCCATAATCTTGTTGGCGATAATATCGCGATCCAGGGTCAGCTTGACCGCTGTACGCACGCGCGGATCGTTAAACGGCGGTCGCTTATTATTCAGTTCATAATAGAAGGTGCACAGCAGCGGGCTGACGCGCACCTGAGTGCCCAGCGTTTTCTTCAGCATGGGGAAAAGCTCGGGCGGCAGCACGCTGTTGGTCATATCGATTTCGCCGCTGCGATAGCGGTTAACATCGGTCGCTTCAGACGTTATGGGCAGAAAGGTGGCCGTTTCGATAGTGGTCTGCGCATTGTTCCAGTAGTGAGGATTGCGCTTCATCACGATTTTTTCGTTGATTACCCAGTCGCTGAGGGTATAAGCGCCGTTGCCGACGTAGTGCGCAGGCTGCGTCCACTTCTCGCCCCACTGTTCGACGGCTTTACGGTTTACCGGCTTCAGTGCCGCGTAGGCCGCCAGCGCGATAAAATAAGGTACCGGCTCGCTCAGCACTATCTGTAGATGAGTGTCGTCAACCGCGCGGATGCCAAGACTTGTCGGTGGTTTTTTTCCGGCCAGGATCTCGTCAATGTTTTCAATATGCGCGTATTGCAGATAGCTGGCATAGGGTGAAGCCGTATGCGGATCGGCCAGGCGCTGCCAGCTGTAAACGAAATCCTGTGCGGTTACCGGCTCGCCGTTGCTCCACGTGGCCTTACGCAGCGTAAAATTCCAGACCTTGCCCGCCTCGCTGTGCCAGCTCTCGGCCATACCCGGCACGATATGGCCATTGTTGTCGGTCGCCACCAGCCCTTCCAGCAGGTTGATCACCACGTTGCTTTCCGGCACGCCCTCAATTTTTTGCGGGTCGAGCGTGGAGACTTCGCCGCCGTTATTAATCGTGATGCTTTGCTGCGGGGCCAGTGCAATGCCTGCGGGCGCAGCGCTCAGGGAGGAAGCGGTCAACGCGCTACAGACAGCGACGGCCAGCTTCAGAGGCTTCAGCAATAATCTCATTAAACGATTTCTACCTCTGTACGAAAATTTCTGACGTAAACGTTGCCTGACAGGCTTTGCACATCTGATGCCAGTTTTGTCCGCTGCAGCAAAACCTATCAGATGCCGACTTTTCGCGCCAAGGTAAAATAACGAAAATGTTAACCAATTCGCTTTTATTACGCAGAAGTTAACGAATACATAACTTATTTTGAACAAAAAACAAAAGGCAACCCTTTGATTTGGAAATAATTTCTTTAAAAATCCGCTATTTCTTGCCGTTATTTGTATGTTGCAGCAGAGATGAGGCTTTAACCCCTATTTCTCAGCATAAAATAATAGATGAAACCTTTATCATGACATTTACTGTGTGATGCACGCATCATAACAGCGATAAAATTTGTTATTGAAATAACATTTTCTGATGAGCTTCTGAAAAAAGGTTATTTTTCAGTAATTACATTAATAATCTGCGCAGCTGGTTAAGCCAGAAGAATACTCGCACCAAAAAAGGTCAGCGCGGCACTCTTTTGCACAATTTTGGGGCGCCATTTTATTGCATCGGTGAATTAAGCGCAGATTATGCCTCTACAGGCCCGTTTTATAGTGAGGAGTTTTATCCCACCAGCCCCGGAAACAGCGCCCTGACGCCGGTGACGATAAATTCGATACCCAACGCCATCAGCAACAGCCCCATAATACGGGTGATAACGTTGATTCCTGTCTGCCCCAGCGCCCTGACCATCAGCGGTGCCGCGCGAAACAGCAGCCAGCAGCAGACGGCGAAAAGCGCAATCGCCACGCTAAAGCCAAGCAGGTTTACCCAGCTGTGATAGCGGGTGCTCCAGACAATGGTCGAGCTGATGGCGCCAGGCCCCGCCATTAAAGGCAGCGCCAGCGGCACTACGCCCACGCTTTCGCGCACGGCGGTTTCTGTTTTTTCCTGCTTGTTCTGTTTATCCTCGCCCAGCTTGCCGCTGATCATCGACATCGCGATAGTCACCACCAGTATTCCGCCCGCAATGCGGAAAGAATCAATCGAGATACCGAACAGATGCAGAATGGCGTCGCCTAAAAATAGCGAGGTCCAGAGAATAATGGCGACGGAAAGGCTGGCCGTCAGGTTGGTTTTGTTACGGGCTGCCGGCAGCTGATAGCTGGTCATACTGATAAAGACGGGAATAATGCCGACCGGGTTTACCAGCGCAAAAAGCCCGACGAAAAATTTTATATAGCCTGAAAGATCGAGGATGGTCGGGTTCACGCTTTACTCCAGTAAGGGGGATGTCGCTTAACGCGTCGGTCAAGCCCGGGCTGCCGTAGATTTGCTCCCTCCGACAGCTGTTTAAGCAGTTAATTACTCTAATAATTCATATATTAGCAAACTATAGCGCTAATAATTTAGCCTGTTCGGCAAATGTAGCCTATTGAAAATTCAGGTAACAGGCCGCAAGGCTGATGCTGAAAGGTGTCAGCATGAATGCTTCTTGATCTACATCAAAATCATCGGCCAGACCTGTGCGTACTATTGTACTCAGTAAACGGAATTACCCGCAGATTCACCGCCTGTAACGGTAATGATGCGTAGACTCTTTTAGTAAACCTGTAGAACCTGGAAACCAAAAAGCCAGCACGTTTCGGTAACAACCAGGCGCCCTTGTCTATAATTGACAGTTCTGACTTGTTTACTAACAGAGTTTAACTTTCATCAGGAGAGCATTATGACCGTTACTAACGTTGCTGAGCTTAACGCACTGGTCGAACGTGTAAAGAAAGCCCAGCGAGAGTACGCGAATTTCACTCAGGAACAGGTCGACAAGATTTTCCGCGCTGCCGCTCTGGCTGCTGCCGACGCCCGCATTCCTCTGGCTAAAATGGCCGTAGCGGAATCCGGAATGGGGATTGTTGAAGATAAAGTCATCAAAAACCATTTTGCCTCTGAATATATCTATAACGCTTATAAAGATGAGAAAACCTGCGGTATTCTCGACACTGATGACACCTTCGGCACCATCACTATCGCCGAACCTACCGGCCTGATCTGCGGCATTGTACCCACCACTAACCCAACGTCCACCGCTATTTTTAAAGCGCTGATTAGCCTTAAAACCCGCAACGGTATTATCTTTTCTCCGCACCCGCGCGCTAAAGACGCCACCAACAAAGCGGCGGACATCGTGCTGCAGGCAGCTATTGCCGCCGGTGCACCAAAAGATATTATCGGCTGGATTGACGCGCCTTCCGTGGAGCTTTCCAATCAGCTGATGCACCATCCGGATATTAACCTGATCCTTGCGACCGGCGGGCCAGGCATGGTGAAAGCGGCCTATAGCTCCGGTAAACCGGCTATCGGCGTCGGTGCCGGTAATACTCCGGTCGTGATTGACGAGACGGCGGATATCAAACGCGCCGTAGCTTCCATCCTGATGTCTAAAACCTTCGATAACGGCGTAATCTGCGCCTCTGAACAATCTGTTATCGTGGTGGATTCCGCCTACGACGCCGTACGCGAACGCTTCGCCAGCCACGGCGGCTATCTGCTGCAGGGCAAAGAGCTGAAAGCTGTACAGGATATCATCCTGAAAAACGGCGGTCTGAACGCGGCGATTGTGGGCCAGCCAGCGGTGAAAATTGCCGAAATGGCAGGTATCAGCGTACCGTCCAGCACTAAGATCCTGATTGGCGAAGTGAAGCTGGTCGATGAGTCCGAACCTTTCGCGCATGAAAAACTTTCCCCTACGCTTGCCATGTACCGTGCAAAAGATTTTGAAGACGCGGTCAGCAAAGCGGAGAAACTGGTGGCGATGGGCGGTATCGGTCACACCTCCTGCCTGTACACCGATCAGGATAACGAGCGTGAGCGCGTTAACTACTTCGGCGACAGAATGAAAACCGCGCGTATTCTGATTAATACCCCGGCTTCGCAGGGCGGCATCGGCGACCTGTATAACTTTAAACTTGCTCCGTCACTGACGCTCGGCTGCGGCTCCTGGGGCGGCAACTCTATCTCCGAGAACGTAGGACCTAAACATCTGATCAACAAGAAAACCGTGGCCAAGCGAGCAGAAAATATGTTGTGGCATAAACTTCCTAAGTCTATCTACTTCCGCCGCGGTTCCCTGCCTATCGCCATGGAAGAAGTGGCGACCGACGGTGCCAAACGCGCCTTTATCGTTACCGACCGTTACCTGTTTAACAACGGCTATGCGGATCAGGTGGTATCGGTATTGAAATCTCACGGCCTTGAAACCGAAGTGTTCTTTGAAGTCGAAGCCGATCCGACGCTGAGCATCGTGCGTAAGGGCGCGGAGCAGATGAACTCCTTCAAACCAGACGTGATTATTGCTCTCGGCGGCGGTTCGCCAATGGATGCGGCAAAAATTATGTGGGTGATGTACGAGCATCCCGAAACCCATTTCGAAGAGCTGGCGCTGCGCTTTATGGATATCCGTAAACGTATCTATAAGTTCCCGAAAATGGGCGTGAAGGCGAAGATGATTGCCATTACCACTACGTCCGGCACCGGTTCAGAAGTTACGCCTTTTGCGGTGGTGACCGATGACGCGACCGGCCAGAAATATCCGCTGGCTGACTATGCGCTGACGCCGGATATGGCTATCGTTGACGCCAACCTGGTGATGAACATGCCGAAGTCACTGTGCGCTTTTGGCGGTCTGGATGCCGTGACCCACGCGCTGGAAGCCTATGTTTCCGTGCTTGCTAACGAATATTCCGACGGCCAGGCGCTCCAGGCGCTGAAGCTGCTGCAGGAAAATTTACCGGCGAGCTATCGTGACGGCGCGAAAAACCCTGTTGCTCGTGAGCGCGTCCATAACGCCGCGACCATCGCCGGTATCGCTTTTGCCAACGCCTTCCTTGGCGTCTGCCACTCCATGGCGCACAAGTTAGGCTCTGAGTTCCATATTCCACACGGTCTGGCTAACGCCCTGCTGATCAGCAACGTTATCCGCTACAACGCTAACGATAACCCAACCAAGCAGACGGCGTTCAGCCAGTACGATCGTCCGCAGGCTCGCCGCCGCTATGCTGAAATAGCCGACCATTTGCGTCTTAGCGCGCCTGGCGACCGCACCGCGCAGAAAATTGAAAAACTGCTTGCGTGGCTCGAAGGAATGAAAGCGGAACTGGGTATTCCTAAATCGATTCGCGAGGCTGGCGTACAGGAAGCGGACTTCCTGGCAAAAGTGGATAAGCTGGCGGAAGATGCCTTTGACGATCAGTGTACCGGTGCTAACCCGCGCTATCCGCTGATTGCCGAGCTGAAGCAAATTATGATGGATACCTTCTACGGTCGTGAATACGTAGAGCCTTTCGATTCCGTAGCCGAAGCCCTGGTGGCGCAGCCGGTCGAAATGCGCAAGAAAGTGAAAAAATAATCTAACCTGACTGAAACCCGCCGCAAGGCGGGTTTTTTTTATCCTTAAGCCGGGCTAATCATCCTGCGCACATCAGGCGTTAAGAACCGCTCTGGTTTTGTCGCATCGCCTTTCCCCTTTTCAGGCTGGCTTGCGGCCTTTTTCCCCGTAAACCGCCTCCAGCGAGTGCTGCTCAAGCGCCGCCTTATAATGCTTACGGCAGACCGAGACGTAGCGCTCGTTGCCGCCGATCACTACCTGCTCGCCCTCATCGTAAGGCTCGCCGTTTTCATCGACTCTTAATACCATTCCCGCTTTTCTTCCGCAGTGGCAAACTGTTTTCAGCTCGACAAGCTTGTCGGCCCAGGCAAGAAGATAGTGGCTACCGCTAAATAACTCCCCGCGAAAATCGGTTCGCAAACCATAACAGAGAACCGGGATATCCAGATTATCCACCACGTCAGATAACGCTTTTACCTGCTCTCTGGTCAGAAATTGCGATTCATCTATCAGCACGCAGTGAACCGGTTCCATTTGCTGTTCTGCTTTTATCTCATCAAAAAGTGCCGTGTCGTTATTATACAATTTTGCTGGAGAAGAAAGGCCAATACGCGAACTCACTTTGCCCGATCCAAAACGATTATCAATTTCTGCTGTATAGACCAGCGTGCGCATCCCGCGCTCATGATAGTTATATGAGGACTGCAATAGCGCAGTCGATTTACCTGCATTCATTACGGAATAATAAAAATAAAGCTGAGCCATCTGGCCTTGCTCCGAATTAAAGTTTAACGGGTTAAGATTATTGTATCACACTCATCAAAGACCAGGATGACCCTGCGGCGCGCCTTTTTCGTGCAGTATTGCGTAGCCGCTGGCGTAAAGACTGTACTAATGGACAGGCGAAATCGCCGGCCCCTTTTCGCAACGGGTTTTACCGCGGCTATTTTTATCGCATTTAACGATTAAAAAAAGGATTGTGATCTTGCTATTATTCACTGCGTTTTCTGTGGGTTAGCTTTGAACACCATTTAGCAAAACAAGCCTACAACTTTGATTATAATTCCAGGCGTTGGGGTAAGCTGAAGTGGTTATCTGTTGCAACAATCAATCTTTTATTCATCTTAAGCCTATTTGTCCAGGGCTTAATAAGGGATTGTCAGCGTCGAAAGATAAACACATTTCTTTCCCTTACAAAATTAGCTATTGCAGTTCATTATGACGCACTCTATTATTATCAGGCAGAACATTCCCCCATTATAATTTTTGAGATTAGAACAATGAGCGAAGCACTTAAAATTTTGAACAACATCCGTACTCTGCGTGCACAGGCCAGAGAATGCTCGCTGGAAACTTTAGAAGAGATGCTGGAGAAGCTGGAAGTTGTTGTGCACGAACGCCGTGATGAAGAGAGCCACGCTCAGGCTGAAATCGAAGAGCGTACCCGTAAACTGCAGCAATATCGTGAAATGCTGATTGCCGACGGCATCGATCCTAATGAACTGCTTGCTACGCAGAACGCTGCAAAAAGCGTGGGTAAAGCCAAGCGCGCTGCCCGTCCTGCCAAGTATAAATATGTGGATGAAAATGGCGAAACGAAAACCTGGACCGGCCAGGGTCGTACGCCAGCCGTAATCAAAAAAGCTATCGAAGAACAGGGTAAAAAACTCGAAGATTTCATGCTGTAAATTTCTTCAGCGGATGAATTTTCATCCGGGCTACATAAAAAAAGGAAGCCGAAGCTTCCTTTTTTTATTACCGTTATACCTGATAGAAAGTGCGATACCAGTTAACAAATCGACTTACGCCTTCCTCTACACCAGTCTGTGGCTTAAATCCAATCGCCTTATAAAGCGCCGTGGTATCCGCGCTGGTCTCCAGCACGTCGCCTGGCTGCATAGGCAGCATGTTTTTCTCGGCGGTCATGCCTAACGCTTTCTCCAGCGCCTCGATATAAGCCATTAACGTCACCGGGCTGCTGTTGCCGATATTATAGACGCGATACGGCGCCGAACTGGTCGCCGGGCTGCTGCTTTCTACTGTCCAGCTGGCGTCTGGCTGAGGAATAACGTCCTGCAGACGTACGATGGCCTCGGCAATATCGTCGATATAGGTGAAGTCGCGGCGCATCTGGCCATTGTTATATACGTCAATCTTTTCACCCGCAATCATGGCGCGGGTAAACTTAAACAAGGCCATATCAGGGCGTCCCCACGGGCCGTAGACGGTGAAAAACCGCAGGCCAGTAGTTGGGATGCCATAAAGATGAGAATAGGTATGAGACATCAGCTCATTGGCTTTTTTAGTCGCCGCATACAGGGAAACCGGATGGTCTACCGTATCGTCGGTTGAGAACGGCATTTTGCGGTTCAGGCCATATACGGAGCTGGAAGAAGCATAAAGCAGATGACCGACTTTATTATGGCGGCATCCTTCCAGAATATTTAAATGTCCGATGAGATTGGCATCGGCATAGGCCAGCGGGTTTTCCAGCGAATAACGAACGCCTGCCTGCGCGGCCAGGTGAATAACGCGGTCAAAACCTTCGGCGGCAAAAAGCGCGGCCATCCCTTCCCTGTCGGCAAGGTCAAGCTCAATAAAAGTGAAGTTTGAAAAAGGTTTGAGTAAATCCAGGCGGGCGAGTTTGAGTTTTACATCATAATAGTCATTCAGGTTGTCGAGACCGACAACCTGGTGACCGGCGCCTGACAGGCGTTGTGCGACATGAAAACCGATAAAGCCTGCTGCGCCGGTAACCAGATATTTCATACTTCCCTCGTTAATTATGCAATTTGGATAGAAGCTCCGCGGCCGATTGCATAATAAACGAAACCGCGTTTGCTGACTCTTTCTGGATCATACAGGTTACGACCATCAAAAATCACGGGTTCTTTCAGCGCATTTTTAATGACATCAAAATCCGGCGCGCGGAAGTTTTGCCATTCGGTGCAGATAACCAGGCCATCTGCGCCCTGCAATGCCGCTTCTTTGGTGCCCATCAGCTTAAGATCGCTGCGGTGACCATAGATGCGCTGCGCTTCGTCCATCGCTTCCGGATCGAAAGCCTGAACGGAAGCCCCGGCCTGCCACAGTGCTTCCATCAGCACGCGGCTTGACGCTTCACGCATATCGTCGGTGTTTGGCTTAAAGGAGAGTCCCCACAGCGCAAAGGTTTTGCCCTGAAGGTTGTCGCCAAAGTGACGCTTGATAAAGTCCGGCAGCTTGTGCTTCTGCGAGTCGTTAACGTCTTCCACAGCCTGCAGCAGACGCGGCTTATAGCCAATCTGCTCGGCGGTGCGGATCAGCGCCTGCACGTCTTTCGGGAAGCAGGAGCCGCCGTAGCCGCAGCCAGGGTAAATAAAGGAGTAGCCGATACGGGAGTCGGAACCAATACCCTGACGCACTTTCTCGACGTCCGCACCCAGGCGTTCAGCCAGGTTGGAGATCTCGTTCATAAAGCTGATTTTTGTTGCCAGCATGCAGTTAGCCGCATACTTGGTCAGCTCGGCGCTGCGGATATCCATCAGGATCATACGATCGTGATTGCGGTTGAATGGCTCATACAGCTCGCGCAGCAGGTCTACTACCGCTTCGTTGTCGGTACCTACCACAATACGCTCAGGACGCATACAGTCGTTGACCGCCGCACCTTCCTTCAGGAATTCCGGGTTAGATACCACATCGAAAGCGATCTCTTTGCCACGCGCCTTCAGCGTTTCTTCCATCACGCCGCGCACGCGGTCAGCCGTTCCTACCGGTACGGTTGACTTGTCGATAACCACTTTATGATCGTTCATATGTTGGGCAATCGTACGCGCTACCGCGGTGACATATTTCAGATCTGCAGAGCCATCCTCATCCGGAGGCGTGCCCACAGCGATAAACTGCATAATGCCGTGGTTAACACCCTCTTCCGCATTGGTGGAGAACTTAAGGCGACCGGCCTCATAGTTCTGCATCACCAGCGGCGTCAGGCCTGGTTCAAAAATTGGAATGATCCCTTTCTTCAGATTCTCGACTTTGTTTGCGTCGACATCGATACAAAGAACGTCATGTCCGACTTCGGCCAAAACCGCAGCCTGAACCAGACCCACATAGCCGATACCAAATACGGTGACTTTCATTGAATTGTCCCGGTTAAAAAATTAATCTTATTTCTCGTTGCCAACGGTGCTTTCAAGCCATGCTTTGAAATCTGCACCCAGCGTATTATGACGCACGCCGTATTCGACGAATGCCTGCATGTAGCCCAGTTTGTTACCGCAGTCGTGGCTGATGCCTTTCAGGTGGTAAGCTTCAACGGTTTCTTTGTCCATCAGCATAGCGATAGAGTCAGTCAGCTGGATTTCATCACCTGCGCCTGGAGGCGTTTTCGCCAGCAGAGGCCAGATATCCGCAGACAGCACGTAACGACCCACAACCGCCAGGTTAGATGGCGCTTTATCTGCTTTAGGCTTCTCTACCACACCGACCATCGGCGCGCTTTCGCCCGCTTTCAGCTCTGCGCCCTGGCAGTCAACCACGCCGTATGCGGTCACGTCTTCTACAGGCTCTACCATGATCTGGCTGTGGCCGGTTTCATCGAAGCGACGCATCATGTCGGCCAGGTTGTCCTGAGCCAGGTTAGATTCGTACTCGTCGATGATAACGTCAGGCAGGATAACCGCTACCGGCTCGTTACCGACAACCGGATAAGCGCACATTACCGCGTGGCCCAGGCCTTTCGCCAGACCCTGACGTACCTGCATGATGGTCACGTGAGGCGGGCAGATAGACTGGATTTCTTCCAGCAGCTGACGCTTAACGCGTTTTTCCAGCATCGCTTCCAGCTCAAAGCTGGTATCAAAATGGTTTTCGATAGAGTTTTTAGATGAGTGCGTTACCAGCACGATCTCGGTGATACCAGCAGCGATACACTCGTTAACGACATACTGAATTAACGGCTTATCAACCAGCGGCAGCATCTCTTTAGGAATTGCTTTGGTGGCAGGTAACATACGGGTTCCCAGACCAGCAACAGGGATAACCGCTTTTTTTACTTTGGACTTATAGGCAGACATCTAAGTACCTCTCTTTAGGCCGTTCAAGTTATTACTTGATATGTCGAGTTAAAAAACGAAGTGAGTATATCAGCTGAACCCGGATGGATTTATCCTGGTTCATTCATTTCCACGCAATTTAAGACTATTACCTAAGTGTAAAGCTTATCGCTGGTCCTGTCCCTGGCACGCAGCGATAAAAAGGAAAGGGACGTTTAATCGGTGGACAACATCAGGCGCAGCCTGCCGCCGGCGCCCCACACCTGACACTGCCAGGCATCGCAGCGCTGGCTGATTTGATTAAGATGCGTACTGCCCAGCGTGCCAAGCGGAACGCCATTACTCAGCTGTATTTGATGAGAATGAATATTCAGAGTGGCGTTTAAACCAGCAGAAACCAGGATAAGGTTTTTTAATCCCTGGTGATAATAGCCGACCAGCAATGGAAATTGCCCCTGAAGGTTGGCCTGGCGTAAAAGTAAATTAACCTGTTTCAGCAAACTATTTAGCTCGGGCAGACGTTGCGCCTGACCCGAAAGCTGATCCTGAAGCAGGCCGTTAAATAATGCCCTTAATAATAACGCGGCCAACACGCCGTTATCGCCCGCGCGCGTAACGTCCAGACAATAAAAAGCCAGGTCTTTATCAGAAAGCGCCGCGACGTCGAGCACCAGGCCCGGCTGTTCCGCCATCGTCAGCTGACGATAGTTAATGCGGCAGTTAGCGATTTCCTGCTGTACCGGCGGCTGCAGCTGCTTTAACAACTTTGCCGCCGCCTGGGGATCGCGCACCAGGGCGTCCCAGTCCTGAAAGAGCTGCTCGTCCTCTTCGACTTTGGAAGTAAACATAGAGGGATAGAGGCATTCGTAAACCGCCTCGCGCAGCCTTTCCAGATCTTTTAACGGCTTCAGCAGCACATCCTGCACGCCAAGGCGCAGTACGTGTGCGATATCAGACATGTTTTCAGTGGCGGAAATCACCAGGATCGGCACGGGGTTGCCCCGGGTCCGCAGATGTTCAACCAGCTTGATACCGTTCATGCGCGGCATAGCCAGGTCGCATATCATCAGGTCAAAGACCTGGTGCTGCATACTTTCCAGAGCCTGAACGCCATCATCGGCAAGCGAGGTAGTGGCGCCCAGCGCGCTCAGAAAATTATCCAGCAGAGAACGGAAAACCACTTCGTCTTCAACTATCAGGATCTGTTTTCCGCTTAATGGCTTCTCCATTGTCCCCCCTTGTGCGCCAGATAAGTCAATAGTGGCTCAAAAACCACAATTGCGCCTCTCAGATTTGCCCGAAGTCTGTTCATTTCTCTTCCGGCATTGCGTACTGACGGACCAGCGGAAGCAATTCATCCATCTTTTTCTCTACGGCAAGCCTGCCTGCCTCAATGGCCTCTTCCGCCCGATGAAAATCCAGGGTGGAAATCTGCGGGCAGAAAGGCTGTATCAGCACATCCGGCGGATCGCCGGCCATCCGGTTGCGCTTGACTCTGTTTTCGAGCACCTGAATCGAGGTAGTCATAATTTCCATCGCTCCCGGCGTTTGATTAACTTTTTTCTGGGCTATCTCGCTCAGTTTTTGTCGCAGCTTGCCGCGCCAGCCATCGGCAGCAGCGGGCAGCTTCACGGTTTGTGGCGTAACGGAGAGTAAGTTTTGCTGCATCAGATGCGCGTCGTGCTGTAAATCGACGGCGATAACGATATCGGCGCCCAGCGCACGGGTTAAAGAAATGGGCACGGGATTGACGACGGCACCGTCCACCAGCCAGTAGCCGTTCCAGGCGACCGGCGAAAGCAGACCCGGCATACTGCATGAGGCGCGAATGGCCTGATGAAGATCCCCTTCCGTCAGCCAGAGTTCGCGTCCGGTACTGAGATTGGTGGTGACGGCGCCAAACGGCAGGCTGCAAGCCTCAATATGCGTATGCGGCAGCAGGCGACGTACATGGCTGAACACGCGCTCGCCGCGCAGCAGGCCGCCACGCTGCCAGGAGAAGTCCATCAGGCGCAGCACTTCCCAATAGCTGAAACCCTGCACCCAACCGGCGAGAAGAGGAAGACGTTGACTGGCATAAGCGGCGCCGACAAGCGCTCCCACGGAGCAACCTGCCACCACATCAATCCTGATGCCGGCTCGTTCCAGCGCCTCAATCACGCCGATATGAGCCCACCCTTTGGCTGCACCCGATCCCAGTGCCAGCCCAATCTTAACCTGTCTCATTCCACCTCTGGTGTTTGCTTAACGAACCAATGGCGCCACTCACACAGCTCGGTTACCATGACGCCCAAAACTCACTCTGCTTTTTATTATCCTCTGGAGACAACGTGTCTGAATCCTGCCCATGCTGTAGCGGATTGGAGTATAGCTTATGTTGCCAGCCCTGGCTCAATGGTGACGGCATTCCCCCTACGCCGCAAGCATTGATGCGCTCGCGCTATACCGCTTACGCCAAAGGCGATGCCGATTACCTGATTGCCACCTGGCATCCTGACTGCGATGCCGCGCGCTTCCGCGAGAGCCTGGAAGAGAGCTTTGCCGTGACCAGATGGCTTAGTTTACATATAGTTGAGGCACAAGCACCAGGGGATAATGCAGAAGGCTACGTCACCTTCTTCGCCCGTTTCTCTGAAAATCAGCGCAACAGCTTTATTCATGAGCGTTCGCGCTTTCTTCGTCTGGCGCAACGCTGGTATTATGTTGACGGAACCTTCCCCGAAACAGGGCGAAACGACCGATGCCCGTGCGGCTCCGGAAAAAAATTTAAAAAATGTTGTGGCCAGTAATGGTCCCCCGCATTCCCTCAGAATTGCTTTGACAGGATTACCATCGCAATGCAAGCGCAAACACTACAACGAAAAGTTTTACGAACCATTTGCCCTGATGCCAAAGGCCTGATCGCCAAAATTACCAGCATTTGTTACCAGCACGAGCTGAACATCGTGCAGAACAATGAGTTTGTTGATCATCGCACCGGCCGCTTTTTTATGCGCACCGAGCTGGAAGGCGTTTTTAACGATGCCACACTGCTGGCCGAGCTGGACAACGCCCTGCCTGCCGGATCGTTCAGAGAGCTGAACGCTGCGGGCCGTCGCCGCGTGGTGATCCTGGTGACGAAAGAAGCGCATTGCCTGGGCGATCTGTTAATGAAGAGCACCTATGGCGGTCTGGATGTTGAAATCGCGGCGGTTATCGGCAACCACGAAACGCTGCGGACGCTGGTCGAACGCTTTGATATTCCGTTTATTCTGGTGAGCCATGAAGGCCTGACGCGGGAAGATCACGACAATAACATGGCGGCGGAGATTGACCGTTTCCAGCCTGATTATGTGGTGCTGGCCAAGTATATGCGCGTGCTGACGCCTGCTTTTGTGCAGCGCTATCCTAATCAGATTATCAATATCCACCACTCGTTCCTGCCTGCCTTTATCGGCGCGCGGCCTTATCACCAGGCCTACGAGCGTGGTGTGAAGATTATCGGGGCTACCGCGCACTACGTTAATGACAATCTGGACGAAGGCCCGATTATCATGCAGGACGTCATCCATGTGGATCACACCTACACGGCGGAAGATATGATGCGTGCGGGACGTGACGTAGAGAAAAATGTGCTGAGCCGCGCGCTTTATCAAGTGCTGGCGCAGCGCGTATTTGTCTACGGCAATCGCACTATCATTCTGTAAAGGTTAAAGACTGCTGTTTTGTCGGACAAAGCAGCAGTCAGAATAAAAAAGCGGCAAACGCGTTATAATCGCTGAATCCGGGCTTTACAGCGGGCCAGCATTTGATATGATGCGCCCCGCTTCAGCAAGCAGGAAGCAAGGCCAGTGGTGGGGTTCCCGAGCGGCCAAAGGGAGCAGACTGTAAATCTGCCGTCATCGACT
>NZ_JARUWZ010000079.1:0-334 GCF_030433775.1 Erwinia sp. PsM31 | reverse complement strand
CCGAGGGCATCAGCGTGTGGGAGATGGAGGACAGCGTGACGCCGGGCATCTACAGCATAGACGACTACGACTTCCGCAAGCCGAACGCGTGGATGCTGCAGGCGCGGCAGAACCCGGCGTCGCCGGCACCGGGGCAGATAGACGTGTACGACTGGCCGGGGCACTTCGTGGACCACGACCACGGGGAGCACTACGCGAAAATCCGCCAGGAGGTGTGGCAGGTGGAGCACCAGCAGATAAGCGCGGTGGGCACGGCGCTGGGGCTGGCGCCGGGGAACACCTTCACGCTGCTGAACGCGCCGTTCTTCAGCGACAACGGCGAGTACCTGACGGT
>NZ_JARUWZ010000078.1:0-348 GCF_030433775.1 Erwinia sp. PsM31 | reverse complement strand
CGGCGGCCCTATTGGCAGCCAGATGCTCGGCAACCTGGCCAGCACGATGCTGGCGGGCATCAACGGCGGCGGCAGCGCCTCGTCAGTGACTAAGTCGGCGGTGAGCGAGGGCGCCATTACCGTTCGCAACGGTGAGAAGCAGCAGCAGAGCGTGAACGACCTGAGCCGCGACGTGGCGAACGCCAACCCGGGTCTGGATAAAATCTTCGACAGGGAGAAAGAGCAGCGCCGGGTGGAGACGGTACAGGCGGTGGTGGATATCGGCCTGCAGGCCAGCGATATCGTGAGGACGCAGGGCCAGATAGCGGGCGAGAAGGCGAAGCTGGACCCGAAACTGCTGGCGGCAGC
>NZ_JARUWZ010000077.1:0-349 GCF_030433775.1 Erwinia sp. PsM31 | reverse complement strand
CAAGCGGTAAGGCACCGGTTTTTGATACCGGCATTCCCTGGTTCGAATCCAGGTACCCCAGCCAGTTTGTTCTGATGGTTTTGTGGCTTGTGTACGGACATTGGGATATCGCCAAGCGGTAAGGCACCGGTTTTTGATACCGGCATTCCCTGGTTCGAATCCAGGTATCCCAGCCAATCAGAATGTAGTATAGTTGTAACGCAGTAAAATTAGGCTACTTAGCTCAGCTGGTTAGAGCACAGCACTCATAATGCTGGGGTCACAGGTTCGATTCCCGTAGTAGCCACCAATTTTATTGGGGTGTCGCCAAGCGGTAAGGCACTGGTTTCTGATACCAGCATTCCGGGGT
>NZ_JARUWZ010000076.1:0-356 GCF_030433775.1 Erwinia sp. PsM31 | reverse complement strand
CGAGATCCGCCGTCTCCAGAAAGAGCTGAAGCGGGTTACCGACGAACGGGACATACTAAAAAAAGCCGCGGCGTACTTCGCAAAGCTGTCCGACTGAGGTACGCCTTTATCCGTGACAACACCTGTTGCTGGCCTGTTCGCCTGCTCTGTCGGGTGCTGGATGTTCATCCCAGTGGTTTTTACGCCTGGCTTCAGCAGCCGCATTCACAACGCCATCAGGCAGACCTGGGACTGACAGGACAGATTAAACAGTTCTGGCTGGAATCGGGATGCGTCTATGGTTATCGCAAGATCCATTTGAATCTGCGGGACAGCGGGCAACAGTGCGGAGTGAACAGAGTCTGGCGACTGATGAA
>NZ_JARUWZ010000075.1:0-368 GCF_030433775.1 Erwinia sp. PsM31 | reverse complement strand
AATATACTGCTTACAAGAAAATTTTCGCAATTCTCTGCAAAAACACTTTCCGAGACTCCCGAAGCTCCACGTGAGAAGAGCACTCAGAAGCCGATTGAGTACATAGTCATGTCAGGTGACACTCTCTCGAAAATTGCCGAACGTTATAAGTCAAACGCTGATGAAATAGCCAAAAACAATAATATAAAAGATGTGAGTAAGATCTTTCCAGGTCAGCATTTGACGATATATGGTGTCAATGCTAATAGTCATTCGATCTATACCGTTGCTCCAGGGGACACTTTGGCGAAGATCGCAGAAAAAAATGGTGTGAATGTTGAAGATATTGCGCGGCAGAATAATATATCAGATCCTAATAAAATATACCC
>NZ_JARUWZ010000074.1:0-397 GCF_030433775.1 Erwinia sp. PsM31 | reverse complement strand
AGGGGAACCTGCGGTTGGATCACCTCCTTACCTGAAGATACCTTCGTGCGCAGTGTCCACACAGATTGTCTGATAGAAAAGTAACGAGCAATGCGTCTTTTGAGTAGGGTTCTGTGACAAGTAAATTTGTCGCACAGATTTGCCAGCAAATCTTCACCTTTACACAAAATAACCAGTCTGCGACTGGTTAAGCAATTTTTGTGTCCCCATCGTCTAGAGGCCCAGGACACTGCCCTTTCACGGCTGTAACAGGGGTTCGAATCCCCTTGGGGACGCCATATCTGATAATGAGTGAAAGACATTATCAACCGTATCTCAAAATTGATTCCGGCTTTAAGCCTGAGTCACGTTTGAGATATTTGCTCTTTAACAATCCGGAACAAGCTGAAAATTGAAA
>NZ_JARUWZ010000073.1:0-411 GCF_030433775.1 Erwinia sp. PsM31 | reverse complement strand
TTCCATTGAAACTTACTCCCTGTCAGTTTTTAATATACCTTACACGTTTGGGTTTAATGTTATCATTACAGTGAAAATGATCGTCCTGAGAAATATTATTTATTTTTAAATCTAATGTACTAACCCACTCACTATCGCTCCCCCCCCCTTCAACCGGCGTTATTTTTTTTATTAGTTTACGCGGAAGGCTACTTTGTACGTAAACGGCGCCTTCAGTTATAAAAATAGTATCATCCGGAAGTATTTCTCTACTTATAAACGCCTTTGATTTATCATAAACATCCTTACTGATAATAAAGTATGACGAACCTCCATATTTATAGCTAACATTTCTGTCAGGGTAGGAAATGATATTATCACTTGCAGCGTAAATAAACTTACCTTTAAAAGACAAGACGTTATTTTTCTGCA
>NZ_JARUWZ010000072.1:0-464 GCF_030433775.1 Erwinia sp. PsM31 | reverse complement strand
AGAGGCTTTTCCTGGAAGCAGGGCATCTGTTGCTTCAGCACCGTAGTGCCTCGTCATCACGCCTCAGCCTTAAAGTGTTCCGGATTTGCCTGGAACACAAGCCTACACGCTTAAACCGGGACAACCGTCGCCCGGCCAACATAGCCTTCTCCGTCCCCCCTTCGCAGTAACACCGAGTACAGGAATATTAACCTGTTTCCCATCGACTACGCCTTTCGGCCTCGCCTTAGGGGTCGACTCACCCTGCCCCGATTAACGTTGGACAGGAACCCTTGGTCTTCCGGCGAGCGGGCTTTTCACCCGCTTTATCGTTACTTATGTCAGCATTCGCACTTCTGATACCTCCAGCAGCCCTCACAGGCCACCTTCGACGGCTTACAGAACGCTCCCCTACCCAACAACACATAGTGTCGCTGCCGCAGCTTCGGTGCATGGTTTAGCCCCGTTACATCTTCCGCGCAGGC
>NZ_JARUWZ010000071.1:0-482 GCF_030433775.1 Erwinia sp. PsM31 | reverse complement strand
ACCGTAGGGGAACCTGCGGTTGGATCACCTCCTTACCTGAAGATACCTTCGTGCGCAGTGCTCACACAGATTGTCTGATAGAAAAGTAACGAGCAGAAAAAACCTCTACAGGCTTGTAGCTCAGGTGGTTAGAGCGCACCCCTGATAAGGGTGAGGTCGGTGGTTCAAGTCCACTCAGGCCTACCAAATTTCATCTCATGCGGCGTTATGCGCGCGGTCGTTTACCCAGGTAAACTTCCCTTCCGCATGCCTTGCCTGAGAAGAAATTATGCTTCCCTTAAAAGAAGCGTAACTCGCGGTTGAGTGGTAGTAGACGGTCTCTGCAGTAACTGTATGGGGCTATAGCTCAGCTGGGAGAGCGCCTGCCTTGCACGCAGGAGGTCAGCGGTTCGATCCCGCTTAGCTCCACCATGCAGTTTACAAAAACTATCTCAAAACTGACTTCACAGTCACGTTTGAGATATTTGCTCTTTAACAATCCG
>NZ_JARUWZ010000070.1:0-524 GCF_030433775.1 Erwinia sp. PsM31 | reverse complement strand
GACACCCCAATCGTTCACGGTTCCGCGCTGAAAGCGCTGGAAGGCGACGCCGAGTGGGAAGCGAAAATCATCGAGCTGGCCGGTCACCTGGATAACTACATCCCGGAACCAGAGCGCGCAATCGACAAGCCGTTCCTGCTGCCAATCGAAGACGTATTCTCCATCTCCGGTCGTGGTACCGTTGTTACCGGTCGTGTAGAGCGCGGTATCGTTAAAGTCGGCGAAGAAGTTGAAATCGTTGGTATCAAAGATACCGTGAAATCAACCTGTACCGGCGTTGAGATGTTCCGTAAGCTGCTGGACGAAGGCCGTGCGGGCGAGAACTGTGGTATCCTGCTGCGCGGTATCAAGCGCGAAGATATCCAGCGTGGCCAGGTTCTGGCTAAGCCAGGCACCATCAAGCCACACACTCAGTTCGAGTCTGAGGTTTACATCCTGTCCAAAGACGAAGGCGGCCGTCATACTCCGTTCTTCAAAGGCTACCGTCCACAGTTCTACTTCCGTACAACTGACGTGACCGGTAC